>DATMXP010000024.1 GCA_035561515.1 Terriglobales bacterium
AAGTCCTTTGTTTTCATATATGGAGAATCTGTATATGAAAGCAAAGGAGTTAGACAGCGCATATATGAAAACAAAGGAGTTAGAAGAAGCAAGTCGTTAGTCATTAGTCGTTGGTCGTCGGCAAAAGCTCTCCTCCCTGAAGAGTCGGTGGTAGCTATAGGGATTCTTCCCCTTCCGCTTCACTTCGTTTCAGCGTCAGGGTCAGAATGACAAAAAAGAAAAAACAAACGGTGGTGAGACGGAAAATTCGTCTTCACCACCTACATTTTCAGGATAGCAATTTGGGTGGGGGCATCATGCCACGGTTTTGAAATTTATTTTGCGAGTGTTTTCAGGACTTTGCGGGAAAAAGGGCGCGGTGACCCCCTTGACACAAAAACGTCGTCGGCCGGTGTCAAAGATACTTTTTTCCCATAGTGAAAGAAACAGGGGGCGAGGGGCCGATTCTTTTGCATTCATGCCGGCCCTTGAGGCCATGTTTTTCCGCCTTTTCATCGCGCGCCTTCACGATCTCGGGAGGAACGAAGCGGAGCCAGGTAAGAATTCGGGTGGCGTGGTGAGCCCGAGAGAGTGACCGATAGAGCTCTGAGTGCATCGTAAGAGGGATGGAGCACGGTACTCACAATGTGACAGCTTTCGTAAGGTATCAGACAGAGCGTGCGACCAGGAACGCGGCAATAGCAAAGCATCTGCGTCAATCTCTAAGGTTGCATATGCTTATGATGATGCTGCAGCGAGAGGAACAGGGGTACCTGAAGCGTGAAGTGGCCGAGACACGAAAAAATCTGCAGTGGCAATTCAGGCAAAATCTCCCGGGGCGTGCTGCTGGTAAAAACAGAGCACGCCACCCGGAATCAGATTACCCTACGATTTAAACCCGCACTGCGGGCTAACAGTTCAAAGCCGTCCTGTGAAGTCTCTCTTGGTTAATCCTGCCTGGCCAAGGAAGAACCAGAATGTTTTCGGGTCGCCCGAGAGTTTCGCCATCTTTGCCATGGCATCCGCTGGAGGATCATTCCTCCCGGTTTCCCACCGCGAGATGGCCATGGCGCTGACACCGAGCTTGGCGCCTAGTTCGGTTTGACTGAGGTTCAATTTCTGGCGAAGTTCGTATACCGCTTTCGATAATCTGCTAACACCCATGTTGTCCCCTTTGATCGCATTGTCCACAGACGCCTTCGCTTACTCTGTGACATATATCACAGACTGCAATCTGTTACTGGAAAAGACTCTTACACGCCAACAAGCCAGCCGCAAAAGGGGCACAACCTCAGGAGTCGCACGTCGGCCAGGACAATCCGTCCAGCGCGCCGAATAAAACACAAAATGGCCGAAACGAATCCAACACGATTCCTTATCATGGACGATGAGCGAATGATCGCCGATACCCTGGAGGCGATCCTGGGACACGCCGGGTATAAAGCGCGGGCCACGTATTCCGGGGAAGAAGGTGTGGCGCTAGCGAGAACGTTCCGTCCGGACGTAGTGATTGCGGATTACCACATGCCGCCGGGGTTGAATGGAATTGAAGCCTCCGTCGCCATCAAGAAGATGTTTCCTGGAGTCCGGATCATCATGCTCTCGGGGCAGATGCTGGGGGAGGAGTTCGCGCCGTTTCGACTGAAGGGATTCAACTTCCTGCTGCTATCCAAGCCAATTCATCCTGGAGATCTAGTTGATAAGGTGCGTTGTGAGGACGTGGTAATTGACGAGTCCGTCAACAAGCAACCTCGCATTCTGAACGTTGACGACGTTGAACAGCATCGGTACTCGATCAGCCGAGTGTTAGCGCGAGCAGGTTTCGAGGTGTCAGAGGCTGAGACAGGCAAGGAAGCATTGACCAAGGCGCTGGAGATACAGCCGGACCTAATCTTGCTGGACATTCACTTGCCCGACGTCAATGGGTACGACGTCTGCAAAGAACTGCGGCGGATGCCAGAGACGGCACGCATCGCTGTGGTGCACATCACCGCATCCGACAAGAGTGCCGAAGCGGCGATGCGTTCCGCGAATGTTGGAGCAGATGAGTACCTGACACACCCGATCGTACCGAAGCGACTGGTGCATAGAATCCGCGAGTTACTCCAAATGAAGTACCTGGAGAGTGATTCGCCTTCCTCGTAGCCAAGAAGTATTCGTCCAGATCAGGTAAACAATTCCAGTCCGAAGAAGATCAGATTCGCCACAATCATTCCACCCACGGCAGCGCCAAGCCAAAAGTTTTGCCAGATTGAATTGGTAGTGCGCATGATCCGGCGATCATTCGATATCCAGAGGATGAAGAAGAGTATTGGCACGATAAAAATGCCAGCCATGACCTGCGACCAATACAACGTACGGACCGTATTGATGCCGAGATAGTTGACGACCACGGCCATGAACAAGACGGCACAGATCATCATGAAGAAGCGACGCGCCTCCCAAGGGCGACGGCTGAGTCCGTAACGCCAGTCGGCCGCTTCGGCCACGCTAAAGCAAAGTGACGCCACGAGGATGGGCAATGCGACCATCCCGGAACCGATAATGCCAAGGGCAAAAAGAATAGGACCGAGATCCCCGAGGGGGGCGAGCGCGGTTGCGGCCTGGCGAGTGGTCATGGAAGTGGGATCCGCGACATTCATGGTAGAGGCCGCGATTACAGCGCAGAGAGAGACCATGGCAGCAACGAAACATCCGACCTTGGATTCAACTTCATGGAAGGTGGCGCCGTGCTCGCGCTTGGTGCTGGTCTGCCAGACGATGACGTCGGGGGTAAGCAACGATCCAAAGAGAGCCACGACGGCCATGACATATCCAGTACCGGGGCTCAACTGCGGAAGGAGAATCCCCTTCGCGATGTGAGTAATGGAGTGATTGGAAAGCGCCGCCGCGCCGACGTAAGCAAAGAGGAACAGCGCAAGCAGAGAGAGCGTGCTGTTCACACGTTCGTATCCGGCGAGCGTAAGGATGTACCAGACGGTGAAGGCGAGGAAGGCCGGGAAATAAACAGGAGGCAGGTTCAGGATGATGGAGAGGGCTTCACTCACTGCCATGATGTCGGCAATGATCATGAGCACGTTGACGGCAACCACCATAGAAGCGAGGGTGACGGCGTATCGTTGACCGAAGTGCTCGCGGACAATCTTGAAGAGTCCGAGGCGAGTCTGGTGGCCGATGCGTGCGGAGACACCAAAGACGGACATCAGGATGGGGATGCAAAGGAGAACCACCCACCCGAGTGAAAGTCCAAAGCTGGCTCCAGCGACCGTGGCCGTAAGGACCGCGGCGGGATCGAGATCAGCCGCGCCGGCGATGATACCGGGGATGATCCGGCTGATGGCTCCCTGGCGATCTCCTCCCTCGCCAGCAATGGGGACTACCTTGCCCCGGTCAGCGGGTGAACCTCGGCGGGGCCGGGGAGAACCAGAACCGCCCCGGTTGCCAAATAGCTGAAACTGCATGCAGATAAAGACCTTAGAGCAGGAAGATTGTGGCTCCTTTCGTGTGATGGGCAGTTTGTGGCCTGAGGTTGTGCAGGAGCACGGAACGGGTTATTCCAGGTTGGAGGTACTGCAAGAGTCCGCCATTTAACTCCTGTCCTATGTAGCTGTTGGCCTGCCCCAAATTCCCAGGATTCGGGCGTCCTCAAGGTGCGACTTTTCTACAATGATCGGGTTACCAGATGAGAGGCGGGCTGAAACGCAAAATATCGGTATCGAAGTGGTAGGTTTGCGCGTCCAATAGTTAGAGCAGCTCATCGCACCATGGAAACCCGCCTTATAATGGAGTCATCCGTGAGAGCACCAAAAATCACGATGAGCCTGCGAGGGTATAAGCGTATGAAGTTCCGCGCATTCACACTCGTGGCGGCCCTGTTTCTCTCCTGCCTAGGACCCCAGGCCTTCGCACAAGACGACAAGACCTCCACCGATCAGAGCGTCCAAAAGCAGCAGGACGATAAAAACGTCCAGCAGCAGGACGACAAAGACAAAGAGAAGAAAGAAAAAAAGAGCGGTGGCAAGGACGACATCGACGCCATCGGAAACCGTAACATCGGCGGAAAAGGTCTCGGCAACTGGTACTCGCTGGAGAAAGAGATTGGGATCGGCAAGCAGTACGCCCAGGAAATCGAAGCGAGCGTAAAACTGGTGCAGGACCCGGTCGTGAACGAGTACGTGAACCGGATCGGCCAGAACCTTGTGCGCAATTCGGATGCGAAGGTTCCCTTCACCATCAAAGTGATCGATTCCGACGAAGTGAACGCCATGGCACTGCCGGGCGGCTTTTTCTACGTGAACTCGGGACTGATCCTGGCAGCGGATGACGAGTCCGAACTGGCCGGCGTGATGGCCCATGAGATTGCTCACGTGGCAGCCCGCCACCATATGCGCCAGATGACGCGTTCGCAGTTGGCAAACTTCGCCAGCATCCCGCTGATCTTCGTTGGCGGCTGGACCGGATTTGCCATTCGGAATGCAGCAGGCTTCGCCCTGCCGATGACCTTCCTGACGTTCTCGCGCGGATTCGAGCGCGAAGCGGATTATCTCGGACTGCAGTACCTGTACAAGACTGGCTACGATCCGAACGGATTCGTGTCGTTCTTTGAAAAACTGCAGGCGAAAGAGAAGAAGAAACCGGGCACGCTGGCCAAGGCCTTCTCGACGCATCCGCAAACGCCAGACCGCATCGAGGAAAGCCAGAAAGAGATCGCCAGCATTTTACCGGGCAAGGACACGTACGTCGTGAGTACCTCTGAGTTCGACCAGGTAAAAGCACGACTCGCCCAATTGGAGAACCGTCGCAAGGTGGTGGACGATAAGGGTGACAAGGCTCCGACGTTGCGTCGCACGGCGCAGGGAGACGACAAAAAATCAGGCGACAAGCAGGACGATGATCGCCCGACGTTAAAGCGTCGCGACTAAATCATCAGGTTGAAAAGACCGGCGGCTTCGGCTGCCGGTTTTCTTTTGTGCGGGTGCAGATCAACAAAAGCTAAATACGCTGGCAAGTGCTGCAAATTCTGCGGATGATAGCGACATCGGCCGGATCTGGCGACTGATACTCAAAGCCGTGACTGAAGCCCCGGCGATAGCAAACGACCGCGTGCAGTTTGAGCGGCTTGTCTGACTGGAAATCAACCGGGATCTCAAGGACGACCTTGGTTTCGGGTGGTAGCGGCTCGGCAAGAACGGCGCCGAGTCCACCTTCTGAAATGTCACGAGTACGTCCGTAGATGAGCTTCCGGCTGCCGTCCTCGAGTGCGACTATGACGCGCTTGTCAAAGAGGAAGCGCGGAAGCTTGCGTCGATTCTGACGCTGCACCTCTTCGACCGCGTTCCGTGGACGGAGCGCTTCCAGGGTGGAGAGCATGCCGATCTGGCTGGCTAGTTCCCTGCGCATGCGCGTGATCTTGAACTGCTGGTAGAAGGCGAAAGCGTCGAAAAGAAGGACCATCCCCAGTAGCGCCTGAAGCGTCAGGTCGAGTTGGTTGATGGAAACCACATCCGGACGCATGGCGGGATACGCAAGCGAAAACAGGCCCGCAGTGAGGGCGAGGCTGATGATGAGAACGGTGCTCCATCGCCACCACTCCCACCGTTCAAGGCTGGCCATGCGGGCGATCGTTTCTTTTAATCCTGCTTCGAAGCTCAGATGGTTGTTCTCATTCAACGGTGATTCTCCGCTTTAACTCTGGCGCGTAGTCTATCGCGGAGAGCGTTCGTGTCAATGAATAGCAAGGTACATTCCAATATGTGAACCGAATTGGGAACTTACAGAAGCGGGCACAGATCCTGCGAGCGGCCCTCGTTGGCGCTTGCCAATTGTGGCCCTGAGAGTCGAAACTGATGATTCGTTCAAAGGTCAAACAAGTAAGCTGACATGCCTATTATTCGAATCGCATTCCTGTGGCACCAGCACCAGCCGTTCTACAAAGACCTGATCACAGGTGAGTACCGTCTTCCGTGGGTTCGTCTGCACGCATTGAAGGACTACTACGGGATGGTGAAGTTGCTTGATGAGTTTCCGGGAGTTCATCAGACCTTCAACCTTGTGCCGTCTCTGATCTGGCAGATTCAGGAGTATGTGTCGGGGAATGCGCGCGATCCGTTCCTGACGGTGGCGTCGAAAGCGGCTGCGGACCTGAACATGGAACAAAGGCGCTTCGCACTGGCATATCTTTTCCAGGCGAATCCGAGCCGAATGATCGGGCGCTATCCGCGATACCAGGAGCTGTTTCATCGCTTTGAGGTCGCGGGACACAACCCGGAGAAAGCGCTGGATTCTTTCCAGACGCAAGATATTGCCGACCTGCAGGTGTTGTCGCAGATCGCGTGGTTCGACGAATACTTTTTGAAAGAACCGGAGGTAGCGAGGCTCATCGCGAAAGGCCGGGATTATTCGCCCGAAGACCAGCAGATGGTTCTTGAATGGCAGCGGCGAATCCTGGCGGCGGTGTTGCCGGCACACGAGCAGGCGGCAAGCAAAGGTTCGATCGAACTCTCGACTTCCCCGTTCTATCACCCGATCCTCCCGTTGATTTGCGATTCGAACCAGGGAGCAGTATCGGTTCCCGGACTGCCGTTGCCCACGAGGTTTCGCCGTCCGGACGACGCGCGTGAACAGATCAAGCGTGGACTCGATCTGCACGAGAAAGTGTTTGGGAAGCGTCCGGTGGGATTGTGGCCGTCGGAAGGAAGCGTGTCCGAAGAGGCGGTGGCTATCGCGGCGGAACTCGGCCTGAAGTGGATGGCGACGGATGAAGGCGTGCTTGGGCGGACGATCGACGTGGCTTTTGACCGGTCGAACGAGGGGAGGCTGCGTCCTGAGCAGGCGGTTCAACTCTACACGCCGTATCAGTACCGCAAGGGCAGCACGAAGATGAAGATGATCTTCCGTGACCATACGCTGAGCGACCTGATCGGGTTCGTGTACTCGGGCATGCCGGCGGTGGAAGCGGCGAATCACTTCATCCGCAGCATCAAGGATTGCGCCAAACCTGTTCTGGATAAGGGACATGATGCATTCATCCCGATCATCCTCGACGGCGAGAATGCATGGGAGTTCTACCACGAGTCAGGGCGGGAGTTCCTGCGGCGGGTGTACGACGCGATCCAGCATGATCCATCGATGCAAGCGTTGACGATGAGCGAAGCGCTGAAGGAGCACAAATCGCCTCCGGTGCTGGAGAATCTGGTTCCGGGATCGTGGATCAATGCGAACTTCAATGTCTGGATCGGCGCTCCGGAAGATAACAAGGCCTGGGACTACCTGAATGAGGCGCGAGCGTTCTATGACCGCGCCGCCGCGAATGCGGATCCGGAGAAGGCGAAGCTGGCGTTTGAGGAGTTGCTAATCGCCGAGGGGTCTGATTGGAACTGGTGGTACGGGCCGGAACATCATTCGGCGAACGACCGTGACTTCGACGAGCTTTACCGCAAGCATTTGTCGAACGTATATCAGTTGCTGGGGGCGGAGGTTCCACTTTACCTTGCGCAACCGATTGCGGCAGGAGCGGTGCGTCCGGTGTACTCGCCGCAGACAGCGTATATTCGTCCGCGGATTGGGACGGGAGTGATCCGGTATTTCGACTGGCTGGGAGCCGCGATCTACAACGCCGATCGCCATACCAGCGCCATGCACGGAAAACAATTCCTGCTGGACGCACTCTACGCGGGCGTGGATGAGAACAACCTATATGGACGGCTGGACTTCTGCGAAATGCCAACCGGGCCGGTGCAGTTGAATGTGAACATTGATATCCAGTCGAAAGGGCAGGTACACAGCGGCTGGCGTCTGATGGCGGAGCTGGACAAGTCGGTGCAACGCTGGGAGCTCCGGGATACGGATTCGGACAAGATCGTTTTGAAGTCCGAAGATCAACCGAATGGGATGCAGGTCACGATGACGCGGACATTCGAATTCAAGATGCCGCTGACGGCCTTACGCGCGGAGCAAGGAAGCAGCATCCATTTGCGGTTCAGCTTGTGGCGGGAAGGGCTACCGATCGATGCCCTGCCTGTGGAGGGCGCGGTGCAACTGCATGTCGTCAGTGAAGAAGAGCTGCAGAGCGAACTCTACAACTACAGCGTGAGCAGCTAAAGATAAAGGCGGGCGCCGAACGCCCGCCTTACTTTTCAGGCCGATTTTCCGACCTGCTTAATCACCTTCTACCTGGCTTAACTGCATCGGACGGCTCAACTCCAGGACGATCTCCGTTCCGGAGGGCAGGATGGCCGATTTGGTTTTCGTGAGCCAATGGACAACGGCTGCGCCGGCGCCAATCGTCGCGCCAATCAGCATCCCCTTGCCACCACCGGCCGCTACGCCAATGCCCGCGCCGACGCCGGCAGCCGCAGCCGTTTCGATCTTGTCAGTGCGATCGAAACCGTCGGCCTTGATCTCGCCTTCGTCATTTACGTCAACCGCCGGACGGTTCGAGGTATCCACGACGACGGCCGTCAACCGATACTGCTTGCCGTCGGGTAACGTCACAAGGCGCGGGAGCAGATCTAGCGTTCCTGTTCCCCGGATGCGGCGCGACTCTTCGGCCTTCGCAACATCACCTTCGACGGCGGAACCCACCGGAATTACGATCTTGCCATTCAGCCTGACTGGTTCCACCACACGGCCGCCGAAGCGATCTCCGCGTTTGCTGGTGAAAGAGGCGAGCGTGGTTTCGAGCTTCATCTTGATGGCAGTGCCGACCGGAAGTGCCCATTCGCCATTGGATCGTGCAGTCGGCGTTAACGCCTGTTGCGTGGTTTGCGACTTGTGAGGAACGGCAGCGGACGGCTTGTTGTCCGCAATCTGCTGTTGAGCCATGGCACCGGAAACCAGCGCCAACGTAAGCAGTGCAGCGTACTTCTTCATGCAGGCTCCTTTCGAAGCGGGGGAATCATTCGTTCGCAGCCCGTTTCAAAGCGTCTAAGACTTCTTCCACCGGCGCACGGTCGGTCTGACTGGCGCCGACATACAAGTAACGAACCTTCTGGTCGCGCCCGATGACAAACGTTGCAGGACGCGCGATGTTAATGGCATCCACTCCCAACCGGTGGTAAACGCCATAGGCCTTGGTTACAGCACGGTCTTCGTCGAGTAGAAAAGGAAATGAGGCCGGATGTTCATCCAGGAATTTCGTTGGATTAAACATGCCATCCTTCTTCTCCGCTGCGATGTAGACGAGCGCGCCGCCAATTTCTTCAATGGTCTTTTTCCAGGGCTCCAACTGAGCCATGCGCTTTACGCAGTTCGGTCACCAGGTACCGCGCAAGAACTCGACGACAACGGGGCCTGACTCCAGAACTGTCCGCAGCGAAATCGCCTGAGGCATATTCGCCGCCAACAGCATGAATTCCGGAGCACGATCACCCACCTTCAACGTGCTACTTTCTCTTGCCATCCAGTGGACTGTAAAACAGGGGAGAAAACCGGACAATACCGGAAGAAACTGGGGAACCAAAAGAAGCAGCAGCGGGACGGATGAGTGGGACGAGAGGGCTCGAAAAAGAGTAAAGCCGCCGATAGTTCGGCGGCTGCTGAGAGATGCGGTTTGCTAGGCGGCCGGAATTTTCAATTCCTGTCCGGCGCGAATCTTATCGGGATCGGCGATGTTGTTTGCCTTGGCGATTTTCATGTAGTCGTTCGTGTTTCCGTAGAACGACTTGCTGATCTTGGAGAGGCTATCACCGGATTTAACAACGTACATGGTTCCCTGCCCCACGCTGATGTCGTGCTTCAGGTCGGCGAAGTTTGAATCGATCTTCTTGATCTCGTCCCACGCTTGATTTTTCAGGTGCTCGGTGGGCGCTGTCGCCGAGAGCACGGCTTTTCCATTCTCGACGTGAAAGTGCTGAACCTGGAATCCGTGACCGGACATGAAGTCCGCTACGGGCTGGTATTTGTTCTTGAGTTCCTGATCAGTCATTGCTCGGCTCCTTCTCTGGGTGGATGTGAGATGTTTTTGGAGTTTCGGAACTGAGACGGACTTACATTACCTGAGATCGCCCCAGATCGCACAAGGATGCGCGAGGTTTTGCACAGGCGAAGAGATTCTTAGAGAAGCCTTAACGCGGTAAGCCGTAGGATTGCCAGAGTTTGAACCACGGACTGGAGGCCAGCGCCTGATCGTGCCGGCGATTGGCAGCTTCCCGGTCGGCAGGAGAAGACGGTCTGCCGTCGGGCAGTGCGAAAATGCGCTCCAGCCACTCTATTTCGGCGATGGTCTTTTCGGGATCCATATCCTGAACTGATCTTACCAGTTGGATGCACATTCGAAGACGAGCAACTTACAAATTGATCGGTGCATATCTGTAAGGGTGAAGGAAAAGCGAGCTAATGAGGCATCTCGCCGACTCCGCGGCTGGCAGGAAATTGCGGCATTCCTTGGGCAGCCAGTCGAGGTGGCCCAACGATGGGGACGTTCAGGAATGCCGACTCGCCGGGAGGGTCGCTACGTGGTTGCTGACTCGGCTGAGCTAAGCCAATGGTTGGGTCGTGAGGCTCATCTTGCTGCTCCAGCACAAATCGCTTCGGAGAGAAGCGACCTGATGGCGGATCTACGGAAGTCCCTGCAACTTAGAAAGCGCAAGTAACGCTGGAAACGTTTCGGCTGGCTGTGCAAGGGAGAGGGTCAGGTGCTTATGCCTGTGAAGAGCATCCCTATGTCACGTTCCGTATGCACCTGTCAGAGGCCATTAGGCAGAATTTAGCCGGAGCTGCTCGTTATAGACTGCCCTCCACCCCCGTCCCGCAAACAGCCCCTGCGTTTTCCAGTGCCACCTTCGCCAGCACAAAGAATAAAAATGAGAAGCGGAAACTGTTTCGCGATCAACCTTGCATTTCCGAGACTATCGAGGGCGTGCTCGACTTTGTCGAAGCAGAGAGAGTTCATGAGAAGCTTCTTAGGCCTGATTTGTTTTTCGTTCTGTGAAGAAGTCGACAGGAACCAAACGCCAACAGGCTTAGCACAAGCACCGCAATGCTGTTAGGTTCTGGAATGGCTCTGTAAATCCCGCTCGGCAACTCCACAAATTCTGTGTGTGACCCGTAATTGGCGTACACATTGGCTCCGTCCAACAAAAACTCGCCCACGCACCCTTCATAAAGACATATCACCGTTCCGTAGACCTGACTTTCATTGTTAATCTTGAGCGGAACTGTGCCCATTATTCCAACCCCCATCCCGGGATATGGATCACCGTATCGCCAAAACGCGTACCGCACCTGCTCAAGTAAAGAATTTAGGTCTTGCGGAACCCCTAGGGTCGATGAAAATCCATTCTGAATCGGCTCTGCTGACCGGTTCAGACGGCTATACCCAACGTATTCACCTTTTGAATTAACAGACGTGGGATGTATCTGAACATCTGGGTCGTAGCCGAACTGGCTGACAGGCTTGAGATCGATGTATTGTTCCCCGTCGTAAAGAAATCCCCACATTGTCATCCTGTCATGTTCGAAGGTGTAGAGACTACAACGGATAAATATGCACTCTTCCTCGGTAAACTGGTGACTGTACGTTCCAACGCTATATCTCCCGCTAATTGCCGTTACGACGGTCGTTCCCGGAATGGCTCCGGGAAATTCCAGACTATCGGCATGTAATGAATCTACGAGAACGAAAGTAAGGAGAAGTACTACAGAGGACACCAGAACTCTTCGATGCATGGACGTTCTCCAGTTCACATTTCTGGAGTTCTCGGGGAGGGAGACACCGCTAACGTTAGCAGCCACGGAAAGAACTCACAACTCAATTCCAACAGCTAATAGCGGTACACCGGGACAACAACAGTTCCATTCTGGAACAGCACCGCCTTCCTTTCGGGCCGTCCGGTATTGATTCCTTATCTTTGGGCATATAATGCGGGCGAAATGACCTCCAACGTTAGCCAGGAAATTCTCGCATTGTCGGAGTACTTCGCCTCGATTAAAGACGAGTTCAAATCAACCTACGACGCTCAGTTGCGCCCGAATCCCTTCAGCAGGATCTTAATCTTTTTCGATTTCTGCTTGGTCTTCTCGATTATCCCTATTTCTCCAATCCCGGTATGGTGGCTTTGCTCCAAACGGTTGTTGTCACTCACCATAGCTGGCTGGACTCTCCCAGTTCGCTCCTTCTTTTTCTGGTGGGTTACTTTTGTCGTGCTAGCTGGAGTTGGGGTTTTCGTTTTGAGCAAACTCTCAAATTCCAGGCGGCCCTCTGAAGATGATCTTTCCCTGCCTCAGATGCGTTTTGCCCTATCATTTGCATGTGCCGACGAACTGTCGGATTATCAGAAGAATCGCAGGGAATCGCACGTTCAGCGCGCGCTGAAGTACGAGCGGCGCCTTTATAACGTATGGCCGCACTTGTTTCATCCCGAGCGTCACGACGAAGCGGCATTGGATTCGGTTTTGGAGTACAGTGCACAACGCTTTCCTTCTCTTTTTCTGGCTAGCTACAGACGCTTCGCTTGGTTCAGGCTCGACCCGGACACCGAGAAGATAATGACGGCTCTCGCAGAATTTCATAGCAAGACCCGAGACCGAATAGCAGATAAGAAAGACTTAGGCACGGTCGTTGAAGCCTTTCAGAACCTGGCATTGTACTTTTTTTCCGAAATTCCTGAGAAGCAGGACAACGATCCCAATTTACCTAACAACTCCGCTGCAATCGGGAAATCGGCATTACTCAAGCTTTCACACACACTCGAGTTATTGCCTCCTTACTCCCGTGAGCTTCTGCCAGCCACAGCTAAGGAGAAGATCACGTCGAAAGTCACCGCTCGTTTGGCTGCTTTCACGGGAGTCTTTGCACACTCAAATTTGTTCGTGTGCTACCTCGTCTGGGTGATATTCCTGAGTTTCCTAGTTATTGGAGCAGTGTTGCTTGGCAGGCACTATTTCCCTACGGTTGAGATGGATTCAACACTATTGTCTCTCGTTATTGGAACGCCGATGCTTGGTGCTGGCGGTATGGCAGTGCTCTCACGACAAAAACGCTTATCATCGACCTCGGGACTTCATTGGAACGATGATGCTCGGGTGCATCTTAGCGGCAAGATTGAAAGATCAGGTCAGAAGAACAGCTAGCCAACCTGTGGTTGCGCGAGAGCTCGGTATGTGTGATCACTGATTCTGTAGGCGCGGTCGCCGGGTGGTGCTTCGTTTCCCGGTTTGGCAGCTTCAAGAAGCCGCTGTAGTTTGGTCCGTGCGCGAAGACACAGTTCCTCAATTTCCTCTGCGAGTGCCGTCTCGGCTTTCAGGAATTAGGTTCAGCATAACAAGCTGAGGCGGAACATCAGCTTGGGCATGGTCGAGCAGTTCAAGGAAGTAGCAGTGAGCGTCGGCCAACCAACCCCTGTGAACTTACCGGCCTGAACGCATCGGCGTGGCTGGTGCCCGGAGGGGGACTTGAACCCCCACAGACCTTTCGGTCCTGCGGATTTTAAGTCCGCTGCGTCTGCCAATTTCGCCATCCGGGCGGGAACAGGCGTATGTTTAGTATCGCATAGAGCGACAGCTAGATTGCCCAGCGAAGCAACGTCGCACCGACGGTAAATCCTGCTCCGACTGCGGCCACCAGCACTAAATCGCCCTTCTTCAACTTCCCTTCTTCGATTGCCGTGTTCATGGCCAGTGGAATCGTACCGGAGGTCGTGTTGCCGAAGCGATCTATGTTTACGATCACTTTTTCCTTCGCCAGTCCAACGCGGTCGGCCGTGGCCTTGATGATGCGCAAGTTCGCCTGGTGCGGGATGAAGCAATCGACGTCCTTGCCACTGAGACCATTCCGCTTCAGCAGGTTCTCGCAGACTTCGGCCATCTTGCGAACTGCAAACTTAAAGACAGCCTGACCGTCCTGATGGACGTAATGCATCTTCTTGTCGACCGTTTCGTGGGTCGGCGGATTCAGGCTTCCGCCGCCCGGCATGAAGAGCGAGCATGCGCCTGATCCGTCCACTTCGTGAATGAAGTCGAAGATATCGACGCTTTCCTCTTCGCTCGGTTCGAGGATTACGGCACCGGCTCCGTCACCAAAGATGACACAGGTGGCGCGATCGGTGTAGTCGATGACCGACGACATGGTGTCGGAACCGATCACCATCACCTTCTTATGTGTGCCCGCTTTCACGAACTGGGTCCCCACTTGCAGGGCATAAACGAAAGACGAACAGGCGGCGATGAGATCGAAGCCCCAAATATTCTTCGCGCCCAGCCGGTCCTGCACGAGGCAGGCGGTGGAAGGAAACATCATGTCCGGCGTGACCGTGGCGACGATGATGGCGTCGAGATCGCTCGCCTCGATACCGCGCTTCGCGAGCGCAATCTTGGCAGCTTCGGTAGCCATGTGGCTGGTGGCCATGCCTTTATCCACGAGATGCCGTTCGCGGATACCGGTGCGCTCAAGGATCCACTCGTTGGTGGTATCCACCATCTTTTCAAGGTCGTAATTCGAAAGGATGCGCGGAGGAACAAAGGTCCCCAGCGAAGAAATCTTCACGCGGACATTACTCAATGGGATGACTCCTGTATGACGTAATTCGTTATTGTGCGTGATTCAGAGCAGAAATGTCTATGAAGTATGAACAGGAGTGCCGGATTGTATAAGCGTAACTTTGATGGATAAGGCGTTCAGTCTAGGGTTTCGCGTCTTCGGTTGAAACATCGGGTGCAACATCGAGGAAGCGGAAATTCGAAGCTGCCGTGCAAGTCCGTTGGCCCGCGGTGCGGGTTTCGTCCGAAGTACGGCTGCGGCGCTTAACGACGATGCTGTTCATGGTGTAACAGGTGTCGTTGCCGCCAAGAGGGGTTCCGGGCCCCGCACTACCGGAGCGAAGACGAAGGTGCTTTCTGAGAAGCCCCTGAGGCGGCAAGGTGAACTGGCGCTGTCGAAATTGAGGCAGGCGCAGCTCGGCCATCTCGGTTCTCGCAGTATTTTTGGTTTCGGGGTTGGCGTTCTGTGCCGCAAGGGGTAGCGCAAAGGCGAGCGAGAGGACCACAGGCAGGAGCCGCATAGCTTTTCTCCCAGGCGGGATTATGGCTCCGCATTCTCCGCAAATTCAAGGACACAGGGACGAGTTGCCCAGGCTGGCGGACACAAAAATAGCCGGGCACCGGCTACCCCACTGCACAAGCAAGAGCTCGTTACCGTTGCTTCCTTCCGGACCTGGCGGGGTTGGCGAGAATGCTTCGCGTGGGACCGATGCCCGACACTTTCAAATATAGCATGCCGCAGATGATGTAAGGCCCGGCGTGGATCGGCGCAACACGAGCACTACGCCGAAAAGCGTGACCGCCACGTTCAATCAATAGATAATGTGCTGGTGGCGTCTTCCGCCCAATTGGGTCGACCGGTTCCAACCGTCAACATGGCGGTGGAGCGCTACTTTCAGGTTTCGCTTTACCTGCTGATCGCCACCGGTTTTCTGACGCTGATCGCTACCGGGCGCCTGGATTTCCTCTCCATACTGGTCGTGACGCTTGCCATCCTGTTCCGCGGGTTTCTGCTGCTGCGAAAAACCGAACTGAAGATCCCGGAACGATGGACCACGTACTTCACGCTCATTTACGTTCTTGTCTTCGTTGTAGATCTCTTCGTCATCTCGGGCAGTTACGTAACCGCGAGCGTTCACCTGGTGCTGTTCTCGATGGTGGTGAAACTGTTCTCGGTGCAGCGCGAACGCGATCACGTATATCTGGCGCTGTTGTCATTCCTGGCGGTACTGGCCGCTTCGGTTCTCACCGTTGATACCGCTTTCCTTGGCGCATTCTGCGTGTTTGTCCTGCTTGCAGTGAACACGTTCGTGAGCATGGAAATACGTCGGTCGCTCTCGAAGGCGCGGCACCGTGGAAGCACGCCTCCCACTGCGAAAGGCGACCAGCGCTTGTGGGCGTCGCTCGCGTCCAGCGGCGGATTGATTGTGCTGGGGATACTGATCGCATCCGCCGGGTTCTTCTTCGTGCTTCCCCGGTTCTCTGCCGGATATCTGAGCGCATACGCCCCAAAGAGCGACTTCGTTACCGGCTTCGGAGACCAGGTAAATCTCGGCGCCATCGGCCGAATCCAGCAGACGGACCAGGTGGTGATGCACGTGGACATCTACGGTACGCCTCCGCGCGACTTGAAATGGCGAGGTGTTGCGCTGACCGTTTTCGACGGACGAACCTGGACCAATCAGGCAAACGCAATGGAGTCGTACGACTCCCCTTCCGGGCGATATGCGATGCGGGCTATTCAGGTGCGAAACGGCAATCTGCCGTCGCTGACCGAGAACCCGCGGCACATCCGTTTGCTGCGTTACCGGGTGATCATGGAACCGATTGGCACAAACGTGTTGTTCCTTGCGCCTGTGCCGGTTGAGGTTGGCGGACGCTTTCGGGAAATCGGGATCGACCAGGCAGGTTCGATCACGAACACCGACCGCAGCCGCATGACCGAGAGCTACGAAGCTGTTTCGCAGGTTTCTGAACTAGATCCGGCCGCGGTTTCCGGTAACGGTCCTTACCCGAACGACGTGACCATGATGTACCTGCAACTGCCGGCCGTGGATCCACGCGTTCGGGAGTTGGCGCGGCAGGTTACGGCGGGGCTTCGCTCGGACACGGAGAAAGCCGCGGCCATCGAGCAGTATCTGCGCGAGAATTTTACGTACACTCTGCAGCTTCCCGAAGCGGTTCCGAAGGACCCCATCGCGCACTTCCTTTTCGAACGCAAGCGGGGACACTGCGAGTACTTCGCGTCCGCCATGGCAGTGATGTTGCGCTCGATTGGAATACCCTCGCGACTCGTAAACGGCTTTCGGAATGGCGAACTGAATGACATCACGGGGAGCTATATCGTCCGTGCGAAAAACGCGCATACCTGGGTGGAGGTCTATTCGACGAAGGCCGGATGGATTTCCTTCGACCCAACACCAGCGGACACTCTCGGCGCGCCTACGACGTTCAGCCGCTTGCGCCTTTACTTCGACGCCGCGCAGTCGTTCTGGCGTGAATGGGTCATCAACTACGACTTCAGTCATCAACGCGAACTCACCGTCACCACGGTAACCAAAGCACAACGTACGGCGTTCGACTTTCGCCGTTGGATTCGGGCGAAATACCGGGCTCTGATTAATGACGCACGAGGAATCTCCGTGCGGATCAGTCACGATCCCCGCGGATGGGCCGCGCTAGCGGTGCTGGTCGTCGTCGGTGGCTTCCTGTTGTGGAACTCGAGATGGCTGGTTCGGACATTGAAACAAGTTGGTATTGCTCGACGACCCGGACGGTCACCGCAGGCAGCCGCAAGCATCTGGTATTCGCGAATGCTAAAGACGGTGGCGCGTCGAGGCTACCTCAAGCCCGCGACTCAGACTCCGAGTGAGTTTGTGAAGACGATTCCGGAACACAGTCTGCGGGCATCGGTTGCGAAATTTACCGAGCACTACGAGCGCGCGCGGTTTGGGCATTCCGCAACCGATGCCGAGCAGCTTCCCTCCATTTACGAAGAGATCAAGCGCTAGCTGCTATTTCGGCCTCACGCGCAAGATGCGGTCATCGTCCGGCGCCGCGAGATTGCTTTGCTTGTAATTGCTCGTGGAGATGTAAACAAAGCCGTCGGGCCCCTGAACCACGTCGCGCAACCTGCCGAACTTATTGACGAACAACGCCTGTTGGCTCGCTACCTTCCCGGACGAGTCGAAGACGATCTGGTGCAGATGACGCGCGCTTGGATTGTCATCGAGGCCAAGAATCGCAATCAACAACGTGCCGTTCCAGCCGGGGATCGTTGAACCCGAATAGAAAGTCGCTCCTGAAGGCGGCATTGAAGGCTGGTTCGGAGAGAGGTTCACGGCAGGATCGACAAAGCTCGGATTGTTGCAGCTCCCGATGCACGTCGGCCACCCGAAGTTCGCGCCTGCGGTGATGACGTCAACCTCGTCATTCGCTTCTGGCCCGTGGTCCGTCGCATACAGAGTGCCGAAGGCATTGAACGCGAGTCCCTGCGGATCGCGAAGCCCGAGCGCGTATACATACGGATTCTGGGGGAACGGATTCGAAGCCGGAGTCCCGTCGAGGTTCAGGCGCAGAATCTTGCCGTCCCATGAAGCGGGATCTTGTGCCGACGCGTTCTGGCGGTGATCGCCCGTACTCAGATACAGCAGATTATCGGGACCGACCTTGACGCGACCTCCGGTGTGATCGAAACCGGCCACGGGATAATCCAGAAGAACTTTATCGAGCCGCCCAGTGGTCGGCGAGTCACCGCTGGCGACGATGCGTACCAGATGGCACTTGTTGTCGGTGGTGCAGTAATGAGCGTAGATGTAACCGTTCGACGCGAAATTGCGGTCGAGATCCATGCCGGTCAGTCCGCCCTGAAAGCCAGCATTATTCGCGGTCAAATCGATAACCGGTTCTGCCTGGAGATTTCCGTTCGTAACTACTCGCAACCGCCCGGGCGCTTCCGTGAAGAAGAGTCTTCCATCTGGGGCGAATGCAAGCGACCACGGTTCCTGGAGGTTCTGTGCCACCGTTTCGATGGTGAGCTGTGCTTCGGTAGCAGGAGCAACACCAGACCCGCTGTTACTGCCACCGCCGGTGTTGTTGCCACCAGTGTTACTGCCGCCGGGATTGGCGCCTCCGCCATTGCTGGTACCCGGGTTGTTGCCGTTGTTAGCCGACGAGTTGTTGCTGCCGCCGCACGCTGTGAAGACACACAACGAGAGAAGAAGGAGAAAGGTACTTACCCGCACATACATGGAATTCACCTGCACGTAAAGATGCAGGCTTATCCGCAGTATTCTGCCCTTAAGCCAGCTTTAACTCTGGATTTATGTGAGACTCGGAAGGTAAGCGGGCGGGCAATACTGCCCGCCCACTCTGCTTTTTAAAACCGGTTCCAGAGATACTGGTTGTAAACGTAGTGATGGTACTGAACCTCTGGCGCTTTCACGAATGTGCCCAAGAGGCGCGGGCAGCGGTCGGCGGAAGCCTGTTTCAGGTCCGCGTATCGGCCCTTCACGTCTTCGCCGAACAGCTTGTTCACCCATGCGGAATTACGGAAAGCTTCCATCGCCGGATAGATGTTGTCCGGCAGATAGCGCTCAGCCTGACGCAGGTTCTTGATCTTCGATGTGTCACCGTCGATGCCTGACCGGAAGATCGAGTAAAGCACCATGTACGGGTTTGCATCCGGGCCTACCGACCGGACTTCCACGCGCATGCTCTTCTCATTCCCGATCGGGATACGCACCATGGACCCGCGGTCCACGGCCGATGCCTTGATCTGGTTCGGAGCTTCAAAGTGCGGGTCAAGACGACGATAGGCATTGACGCTGGCATTCAGCACCAGGCAAATGTCATTCGCGCTGGTCAGGATCTTGTCGACGAAGGACCAGCCAAACTTGCTGAGCTTTTCCTCGCCTTTGGGATCCCAGAAGAGGTTCTTGCCATTCTGGCTGATCGAGACGTTTGTGTGCATGCCGCTGCCGTTTACGCCGACCACCGGCTTCGGCAGAAAACATGCCGTCAATTCCATCTTGGTCGCGATCTGGCGGCAGACCAACTTGTAGAGCTGAATCTGATCCGCGGCGGCGACCACTTCGCTGTAGGCGTAGTTGATTTCGAACTGCGAAGGCGCGACTTCCGGATGATCCTTCTCGTTCTCGAAACCCATGGCGCGCTGCACTTCCGCCGTTCCGTCGATAAAGGTGCGGAGCGGATCACCCGGAACCGAGTGATAGTATCCGCCGGTGTTCACGTATTCGAACTTCGTCGTCTCGTGAAAATGACGCTCTGCGTCGATGCCCTTGAAGAGGAAGCCCTCAATCTCATTCGCTGCGTTGAGTGTGTAGCCTTGCTTTTTATGCAGATCTTCCGCGAACCGCTTGAGGACGCTGCGCATGTCGGCGCTATACGGTGAACCGTCCTTGTCGGTCACTTCGCCGAACACCAGCACTTTGCCGGGTCCAAAGATATCGGCAGGCGCCCAGTAGAACGCGCTCCAGTCGATGCCGAGGCGAAGGTCACTTTCCCGCTGTGCCGTGAACCCGCGGATGGAAGACCCATCGAACGTAAGGTTGTCATAGCTCTTCAGCAGGAATTTCTTGTCGTAGTCGAGCATGTGCAAGCGGCCTTCCAGGTCGCTGAACAGCACGGTCACGGCCTTGATCCGCTTCTCGTCTGCCAGGTACTTGAGGCGCTGCTCCTGCAGGTGGTGCATCGGGACGCGGTCTTTCCGCTCCTTTTTCGCCTGCAGATTCAGCTCTTCCAGTTCGTCGTATGGAATCGCCAGGAAATTACGAAGTTCTGTGAACATGCCTCTCCTCGATGGGATTACCACCCCCAATTTCAATTAAGAATTGCTGGTGTGAGTACCAGACTACGCTTAGCGGTCGGCGGAGGGCTAATTGAAAACCGTGATGAGGGATATTTAAGGAATTTATGGCCGAAATGGGAATGCTCTCGCCGCAAACACCCAGAGCGATTGTCCCAGCCATCTGCGCCAGTTGTACCGACGCACAATGAAGCCATCCGCGGGTGATTGTAGCGGCCCGGCTTCGCTCTGATAAGGCCTATGAACTGGCCTTAATCGAAAGGAATCCGCTCACGTTTTCCCAAAGTAATTGCGGGAATGTTTTATCCAGGTATGAGCGGATCGATACATAACACTCGTCGCAGGTGTTCGTCTTCGTGAATTCATCCACCATGCGTGCGTGCTCTTCCAGACGGAACCGCTGGAACACCATCGAGCACGGTTGGAGCCACCCGTCACTGGTCACAACGAGGAAACGGTGTCCGGCTTTGCATCCGGGCATTTTGCCGTCGCGGAAGAACTGGCGAGTCGCTTGAAGGGTGCTGGGAGCGTTGACGATCCAGTTGGTGTCGTCGCGCCGAGCCTCGACCTTGTCGAGTTCGGAATTGAGCAGAGCGAGTTGTTCCGGCGAAGTGAGCGAATAGTCGCGGCATCCGGTGCGCCGGGCTGAATAGGAGCTGTAACAGATGTTCACGCCCCACTCTTTGGCCTTGTCCCCCAGACGGTTGATCTCTGCCACGTTCTCCGCATGGATGCAGGAGTTCAACACGATGTCGTCATGCCCTATGGCAGCAAGGCGCGGGACGAGGGATTCGAGCTGCGCATATAGGCCGGGATATCCGCGGAAGGTATCGTGACGATCATCCGGAAAATCGAGACTGACGGAGAACTGATCCACGCCTGCGGCGCGCAAATCCAGGTACTTCTGCTCCGTCATGTGCGACCAGTTCGAGACCAGGATCAGATATGGAACGGTAGATCCGGCCTTAATATTCCTGACAATCTCCACCACGTCTTCGCGCATGAGCGGTTCCCCGCCCGAAACCTGGACCACGCAGGGACGCAGCGCTTCCATGTAGCGGCGGTAGTCGGCAGGCTTGAGGTTTTTGGATTCGTCGCGCGGGCCGCCATGATCGCAATGCTTGCAGTAGCAGGTGCAGGCATCGGTGACTTCGAAGGAGACGACGATGGGACGTCCGGCGGGCCAGTTGGCCGAACCACGAGCGATGATCCGCAACGAATCGACAAAAGGAACCTTACGCATAACACAGCAGGTTAAAGGCTGGACTGACTTAGGGGTGTGACGCTGGTCACAGGTGGCTGGGTAATCAGCGTGACACCCCTGTCTTCGTTACTGGTTGTGCTTCAGGTAAACGGTCCGCGTCTCGGTATAGAAATCAAGCGCCGCCGGGCCCTGTTCCCTCATGCCGAAGCTCGATTCCTTGGTTCCGCCGAATGGCAACTGGTATTCAACTCCGGCGCTGGGCAGGTTGACGGTAATCAGGCCAGCTTCGATCCCGTTGATGAACTGGTGGACTCGCGTCAGGTCGCGCGACACCACCGCCGCCGAAAGTCCGAACGGCACCGAGTTGGCAATGCGCATGGCATCGCCGAAATCTTCCGCCACCATTACGGCCAGAACAGGCCCGAAGACCTCTTCCTGGGCTATTCGCATATTCGGAGTAACACCAGTGAAGATGGCGGGCTCCATGAAGTAGCCCTTGTCGTAGATGCCACCGGTCAGGCGCTTGCCACCGAAGGCTAGCCTCGCGCCATCTTCGAGTGCGACCTGGACATACTTCAGGTTCGTCTCGAGCTGTCCGGAATCCACGGCCGGTCCGATGTGGATACCCGCCTCCATGCCGTTGCCGACTTTCAGCGCGCGAGTTTTCGCAATGAGCTTCTCGAGGAAGGGTTCGTAGATCGCCTTCTCGACAATCGCGCGGCTGGTGGCAGTGCACTTCTGTCCGGTGGAGAAGAAGGCGCCGTTCACCACGATATCCGCGGCGTAATCGAGGTCCGAGTCTTTGAGGACAACGGTTGGATTTTTGCCGCCCATTTCCAACTGCACGCGGATGCGGCGGCGATATGCGATCTCGTGCACGCCCGCGCCCACCTGACACGATCCGGTAAACGACACCGCACGTACCGCCTCGTTCTCAAGCAATGGGTTTCCAACGGTGCCGCCACTGCCGGTTACGTAGTTCAACACGCCTGCGGGAAGTCCTGCGCGATGGAGCGCATCCACCAGGTGCCAGGCGCTGAGCGGCGCCTGCGACGCCGGCTTGATGACAACGGTGTTGCCGCCGACCAATGCCGGCGCCATCTTCCACGCGGGGATTGCAATCGGAAAATTCCACGGCGTGATGAGAGCCACTACGCCAAGCGGCTTGCGGATGGTAAAGCAGAAGACGTTTTCCCGCTCGGAAGGGATCTGGTACGAGAACTGCCGCGCGCCTTCTCCGCCGAAATAACGAAAGATATTGATGGCGCGCTTAACTTCACCCTTAGCTTCGGGAAGAGTCTTCCCTTCTTCGCGCGTCATGTCAGCCGAAATCTTGTCGATATCAGCCTCCAGCAACTCGGCAGCCTTGAACAGGTACTCGCCACGGCGTGGTGCGGGCATCTCCGCCCAAGCTTTCCTGGCTTTCACGGCTGCATCACAGGCAGCACGCACTTCCTCCGGACCGGAGGCCTGGAAATGCGCCACCACTTCGTCGGTGTTTGCTGGATTCAAATCCGGGAAAGTCTTTTTCGAACCGCACTCGACCCACTGACCGTTAATGTAGTTCCTGTAAACCTGGCTCATGATCATCCTCAGCAGTCTCGAATGAAATGATTGCTTCTCCAGACTAAATCAATTTACCCGCCTGTAGTGTGATAACCGCCGGGCGCGGGTGCTATTCTAGACGAGCATAAATTCCCCAGTTCAAATCATCATCATGTCTAATCCTGATCATCCAGAACAGCCCACGCCAGAAACAACGGAATCATTCAAAGACATCCTTTCGCAATTTGAAAAGAGCCATGCCCGAAAGAAGACCGAGGATGGCCAGCGACAGCTCGAAGGTACGGTGATCGCCGTTTCCGCCGAATCCGTGTACCTCGACATCGGCTACAAAACGGAAGGCATTCTCCCGATATCCGCACTCTCCGCCGGAGAAGAGTTGAAACCCGGCGACAAGATTCCCGTCACCATCAAAGGACGCGACCCCGAGGGCTATTACGAACTCACCCGTTTCAAGGTCGCCCGGCCGAAGGATTGGACCGCGCTGGAACGTGCCTTTGCTGAAAAAGCCACCATCATCGGCACCGTGACAGGGGTTGTGAAGGGCGGACTTAGCGTCGACATCGGCGTACGCGCATTTATGCCGGCCTCGCGGAGCGGCGTTCGCGGCGACGCTGCCGAGATGGAGAAGATGGTCGAGCAGGAAATCCGCTGCCGCATTATCAAGCTCGATGTTGCCGATGAAGATGTGGTGGTCGATCGTCGCGTGGTTCTGGAAGAAGAAGAAAAGGAAGTTAAAGCGCGCCGCTATTCGGAGTTAAAGGAAGGCGACGTGGTCCAGGGAGAAGTTCGCAGCCTCACCGATTACGGTGCCTTCGTAGACATCGGCGGAGTAGACGCATTGCTGCACGTCGCTGACCTGGCTTGGGGACGCGTTGGCAAGCCGTCAGATGTGCTCAGCGTGGGACAACAGGTGGAAGTACGAGTTCTGAAAGTCGACACCGAAAAGCGCCGCATCTCCGTCGGCATGAAGCAGCTTCAGGAACATCCGTGGGATGCGATCGCTCAGAAGTACAAAGTTGGAGACCGCGTGCGCGGCACAGTAACCCGCGTCGTCGAGTTCGGCGCGTTTGTCGAACTTGAGCCCGGCGTGGAAGGCCTGGTTCACCTGTCGGAAATGTCCTGGTCGAAGAAGGTTCGCAAGCCCTCCGACATCTTGAAACCCGGAGAGAACCTTGAGGCAGTCGTGCTCGGCGTGAGCGAAGCCGAACGGCGCATGTCGCTCGGATTGAAGCAAACGTTGGGCGATCCGTGGGCCGATGCGTCACGCAAGTTCCCTGCCGGAAGCGTCGTGCAAGGACCGGTGACGAGCATCGCGAAATTCGGGGCCTTTGTGCAACTGGCGGAGGGCGTCGAAGGCATGATCCACGTCAGCGAGATCAGCGCCGAGAAACGTATCAATCATCCGCAGGATGTGATGAAAGTCGGCGAAATCGTGAAGGCGCAGGTTGTTTCGCTCGACACCGAAAAGCGCACCATTCGACTCAGCATGAAGCAACTGGTCCCGACCAGCCTGGACGAATACATCGCCGAGCATCGCGTCGGCGATTCCGTCACGGGACGAATTCTTGACATCTCCGGTCGCGAAGCACGGGTGGAATTGGGCGAGGGTATTCATGCCATGGGTCGAGTTCCGGAAAATCTTGCGAAACCCGCACAAGCGGCAAGCGTTGGAAAGGCAGACCTGTCTTCCCTCAGTTCAATGTTGCAGGCGAAGTGGAAAGGTGCTGGTGCCGGCGCTTCCCAGCCGGAGCCTCCACAGGCGGGACAGATTCGCAGTTTCAAGATCGCGAAACTCGATGCCGAAAACAAACGAGTGGAAGTGGAATTCGCGTAGGTCCATCTAGTGAGGTGGAGCCGCGACGATTAGAAGCGCGCAAGCTTCCTCGCCGGGCTCCACTTTGCTCTTCGTCTACACACACCCCGTTGGCTTAGGCAGGCCTGCCACCTTGCAGGCACCCTTGGCGGGACCAGACGGGAACATGTCGTAGATATCGCTCAGCTTGAAACCGGTGTCCTTGCAGATGCGGCGGATCATCGGTGCGATATCGTTCTGCTGCCAGTATTCGCGGATATAGTTCACGATCGCCCAATGGCCGTCGCTCAGGTCCTTCAGGCCTTCGGTGGTCGCAAAGTCGAGCGCCACTTCGCGGTTCCAGATCGCCGGACTCTGCAGGAATCCGTCTTCATCCACTTCGTACTTCTTTCCGTTGATCTCCTGTACAGGCAAAACACCTTCTCCTTGATTTGTTGTTAATGCCATTCCCAATCCACAAAACCTGGTTTGACGTTACGCATCGCGTTGACGATTAGTTCCGCAAGGCCGCCGTAACCGATGTGGTGGCGCTTCCAGACCTCGTGATAGACGAAAAGATCGCGGATTTGTCCTTTGCAGTTGCTGCATGGCGCGCAGACGTACTTCGGGTCCTCCGACGCC
Source organism: Terriglobales bacterium (assembly GCA_035561515.1). NCBI lineage: Bacteria > Pseudomonadati > Acidobacteriota > Terriglobia > Terriglobales > Terriglobales bacterium. Next base: position 25,486 of record DATMXP010000024.1, read on the forward strand.
AGACAATCGGAAAAAGCATTGAAGATTTGCTCAAGCTTCTTGCGACCTGAAATATTGGCGCGCCAGTCGCCGAAGTTGTTGGGCGACATGATGGCAAATCCGCTTCCGCCGCCGCAGCAGTAATTGTCGACGCCGTGTGGCGTCATCTCGCGGAAGCGGGGCGCGATGGCGCGAAGGATCTCCCGTTGCGGCTGGACCACGCCCATCAGGCGAACAAGGTTGCAGGGATCGTGAAGCGTGATCGGGAAATTGTTGCGCGTCGGATCGAGGTCGAGCTTGCCGCTCAGGACAATGTCGCGCAACAGCGTCATGGAGCTTTCTCGCGGAATGTTGTGCTCGCCCAGCAACAACCGATCGCCAACCACAGCCAACGCTTTGTGCGCGTGCCCGCATTCGCCGATGACGATCTTCTTTACCTTCAGCCTGCGCGCCGCTTCAACATGGTGAAGCGCGACGCGAGCGAATTGTGCGTCGTCGTACCATGCACCGTAATTGACAGAGTCGTACCCGGCGATTTCGGAGGACATGGTCCACTTGATCCCGGCAGCGTTCAAGATGAGCGCAAAGGCACCCGGATTCTCCGGCCAAGCAAGAATTTCACCTGCGTTGTGGATCAGCAGGACATCGGCACCTTCTACATCCCAAGGCGTCTCGACGTTGATGCCCGTCTTCTCTGAAATATCTTCATCGATGAACTCGATGTTGTCGCGAACCGTGCGGGCGGTCATGCCAGTTGAAGAACCTTTAGCCAGTTGAACCATCGATCCGCGCTCATGCAGTTCCTTCGGCGCGATGCCCATCTCCTGGCTGAAAAGCTTGCGCAACTCGCGCGTAACCAGTCCGTTGTCGGCACCCATCGGACAGCTCTGTGCACACCGACGGCAAAGGTTACAGCGATAGGCCAGCTCTGCCAGTCTCGCAATCATCGGCCAGTTGAGCTCGATGTCGCCGTGCTGCAGCCGCGAAATCAGGCCGCCACCTTTCACGTGCTTGAAGTAGGCACGCCGAAGGATCTCGCTGCGGAAGGTCGGGCGATAGATTTCCGCACGTCCGCTGGCTTCGAAGACGTGGCAAGCATCGGCGCACGTCTGACATCCCACACACTGCTCCATGGTGAGCAACAGCGGTTGCAGGAAAGTCCAGTTGTTGTTCGCCTCAAAAAGCTTCTTCAGCCCGTTGATAAATCTTTCGACCAGTTCCGATTCTTCTTCGCGCGACTTCGGTTTCGGAAGATTCAGAGCACAAGTGTCATCAAGTCCGCATTCGCAGCTCTGGCGTACGTTGTCGCTCACCGGCTTCCACATCGGCTCCAGCGACTCCGTGAACGCTTTCGGCAAAGGCGAAAGATCGGGCTCCGTCAGGTTCAGCAGCGGCTTGTCCGAAGTCTGGCCCAAGTCCTGGAGGTGAACAAATTCGCTCACTTCTGCACCTCGCCCTCGGGAGCGCCAGCCGCAATTTCTGCCCAGGTCTTCCCCGCGTGCATATGCCCGGCCGACCACGTAGGCCGATATGACAAGTTCTGGGCAATCGGCCGCACCAGCTTTTCGCCTCGATTCGGCTCGTCATCCCATCGCACCGAGTGATACCCGAAGTACTTACCAATGAAATGGGCCATGGCAGAAAACGGGATATACGCCAGAAGCGCACAACAAAGAAACAGCCCGACCGTCAGGGTTGCGGGGAGGGCTAAATCTGTATTGAAGAACAGGGCCGCCCTAACAAAGTCGCGGACTGAAGGTACTGCTGCCTGAAAGCTTCCGATCAAGAGCAACGACGCCGCAAAGATGATGAGTACGAGGTGAATAGCGTGAGCAGGATTCGTTGAGTTCTTCAGTTCGCGGTCGAACCAGCGACGTGATAGCAACGCCGCGGACCCAATAATGCAAAGCGCCAGGGAGACTCGGCTTATCCATACGGCCGCCGGGACTGCCAGGCCGACCACCTGCAATAGAAACGCGAACACGACACCGAAGATTCCGCCGTGAAAAACAAGGGACCGCCACCAGAGGTCGGGTTTCGCTTTTCGAACCGTGTCGAGCAGAATTATCTCGACCACCATCGTCCGAAGTTCGCCGACCCGGTTGCGGCGCCGAGACTTCGTCCACCACTCGCTTTCTTCGAAATACGATCCGCCATATGCGGCGCGTACAGGGTCTTCGTGAGGAACTGGATACAGTTCCCAGCGCAGGTGCATCGGGAACCGCGAGTATTCGTGCGCGCGCTTTACGCAGCCTATGACGAACAGCAGCAGACTGGCGTATAGCGAAATGTATAGCAGTGCCGCCATGTCGCTACGCGTTCGCCATCACGGTGGACTTCTTCGCCCGCCGTTCCTTTGCCCACTTCGCGATCTGCTTCACGCCTTCTATAGCAGCGTCGATATCCGACTCGGTGTTGAAGGCACCGATGGAGAACCGCACTCCACCGTGAAGTGGAACCGTTCCGAGCTGTTCGTGGACAAGTGGAGCGCAGTGCAAGCCGGTGCGCGTCGCAACGTTGTGATCCACGTCCAGCATGGTGCCTACGTCGCCTGCCTCGAGTCCCTCGACGTTCATCGTGATTGTGGACAGATGGTTTTCAAGGCTGCCGCAGCAGTAGATCTTTACGCCGTCGATTGGCTTTAAGCCGTCCACCAGGCGTTGAGCAAGCCTCATCTCGCGCGCATGCGTCTGCTGTACTCCATGCTCATCGAGCCAATCCTGCCCTGCCCACAGAGACGCGACACCCACCATATTCGGAGTGCCGAACTCCATGCGCCACGGGTACTCCTCCAGGTGATACGGATACGCAGAGCGCACACCAGTTCCGCCTCCTCGCGTCTGCTTCAATTCCACGTGCTTGCGAACACACAATCCGCCGATACCCGTGGTTCCCATCAATCCTTTGTGTCCGGTGAAGGCCAACACATCGATGTTCATTTCCTGCATGTTGATGGGGATGACGCCGGCAGTCTGGGCTGTATCAATCGCAAAGTAGATGCCGTGCTCACGGCAGATCTTGCCCACTTCTTTCACCGGCTGAACCGTACCGAGAACGTTCGAACCATGATTCATGATCACGAGTCGCGTGTTGGGCCGGATTGCATGCAGGATTGCCTCAGGTTCAACGAACCCCTGCGCGTTGAAACGAACGTAGGTGGCTTGCACATTGCTGTCGCGAACCAGGTGATTGATGGGACGGATCACCGAGTTGTGCTCAAGGCAGGTGGTGATCACGTGGTCGCCAGGCCGCAGCAGGCCGAAGATGATCAGGTTCAGCGCGTCGGTCGCGTTGTAACCGAAGCACACGCGCTCGGGAGCATCCAGGTCGCCGCCGAATAATTTCGTCAGCCGCTTGCGGAGTTTATCCAGAAGTGAACCGGCCTCAATGGCCAGGTCGAAGCCGCTACGTCCCGGATTCACTCCGGTTTCGCGGTAAAACTTCATCATGAAGTCGTAAACAATCTCGGGCTTCGGCCAAACCGTTGCCGCGTTATCCAGATAAATAAGCTTTCCGTCCATCAGTTGCGCCTCGCGAAAATCGTATGGCGCATGGCGGGTGAAGGTACAGCGAGGTTGATAGGTATTGGAGACAGATCGCCTTCAGATTGATGGAAATCTGAGCCATTGGCCTTAAGACTTTTTCGTCGCGCTCGAAGCCACTTTCTTTCGTGGTTCCGGCAAGGGCTCTGCCTGCACTCGCGGCTGCACCGGCCCCCAGGTGATCGCCGATGAAAGGATCATCGACGTCGTCGTCGCCACATAGGGCATCAGCGAATCGATGGCGCGTTCCAAATGCTCCATGTCTGCGACTGCCATCTTTACGATGAACGACTCCGCGCCGGTCACGCGGTGGCATTCCAGCACCTCCGGGCGCGACTTCGCCAGTTCCACGAAGTGCTGCAATTTGTCGCCGGCCACGTTCACGCGAATGAATGCCTTTACGTTGTAGCCGCACGCCATCGGATCCACTTCCGTCCGGTATCCCAGAATGATGCCGGCATCCTCCATATTGCGCACCCGCTCAGCAACCGCCGGCGTCGAAAGACCCACGCGCCGACCCAGTTCCGCGAACGGGATGCGAGCGTTCTGTTGCAGTTCCTGAAGAATGTTCCACCCGATCTGGTCGAGTAAATGCTCCCGGCTACGTTGCATGAGGGCACCTGTTAGAAGTTTTAGGAATTGTAGTGCACGTGCCTGTGGGTACCCGAAACCAGCAGACTTATCCGGCGCCTGGAAGTTAGGCGAGGTTATATGGCAACTTACTCACCATCTGTTGGATTCCGGCAATCTGTTCCGTAAGCTGCCCGAAATTTCGATGGACTTCCTTCTCAACAGCAACCCACCGATCCAACAGTTCGGGATCCGGTTTCACGTTGTCACGAAGACAAGCGCCCATCTCCTGAGCAATAGGAAGCACAGCGTGCAGCATCTCGTGTTCCCGCATCGCTAAACGCCAAATCAGCGCGAAAAGAACTCTATCTTCCATAGCAGCGCGATTATAGGATTTGGGCGGTCAGCTTTGCTGTGAGGAATGGAGCAACGGCAGGACAGGGCTCTACGCCCAGCTTGCAGTTTACCTTAACTTTTGCCAGTAAGTTGTTGAAACTTAATGGCGGGGTCGACGGGACTCGAACCCGCGGCCTCTGCCGTGACAGGGCAGCGTTCTAACCAACTGAACTACGACCCCGCTTTCGCGGATGGAAGCTTTCGGTGATTGGTGGGCAGTGCAGGACTCGAACCTGCGACCTCCTGCTTGTAAGGCAGGCGCTCTAACCAGCTGAGCTAACCGCCCTCTGATTTCCCTCGTGGTGGGTGTCAGAGGGGAACTTCCCGCTTCCGAGTTCCATAATACAGGTCACTCAATTTTCGGTCAAACCTTTACCCGTTCATGCATCAAACTGCGACACTCCGACTCATTCTTCTGCTGACGGGCATCTTTTTACCTGCAATTGGAAACCAAGTAAATGCTTGGTGGCTCCGCTGCTAGCTTCAACCCCTCCGCTGTTTGGGAGCGTTCATGAAAGCCATTTTGTTCGTCGATGACCACGAAGTACTCGCTCGCCTCAGTTGCGAGATCCTCGAAATGCAGGGATACCGAGCCGTCTCCGCCTACAGCGCCCAGGACGCCCTCAACAAGTTCGAGAACCAGAAGTTCGATCTCATGGTCACCGATTTCCGCATGGAAGGCATGAACGGTCTCGAGCTCGCCCGCAAGGTCCACGACAAGTATCCCGACGTGCCGGTCATCATCGTCACCGGCTACGGTCCCATCGACGCCGGCAAAGAGGTCGATACCGTCCTGCAAAAGGAAGAGCTCTTCCCTGATCTGCTCGACAAGATCAAGTTCTACCTCGACCAGGCGGAGGCCCGCGAAGAAGAAGTGGGCGCCCGCGACTCCGCTTAAGCTCGTCACAACCAGACTTGACGCCAGCTGTTAGACTGACGGCGTGCGCCGCCTCATCGTAAACGCCGACGATTTCGGTCTAACGTCTGGAGTGAATCAGGCCATCGCCGAGGCACATCAGCGCGGCATCGTGACCTCCACCACCTTGATGGCGAACGGACGCGCCTTCGCCGACGCTGCTCGCCTCGCACGCACGAACCCCAATCTAAGCGTCGGCTGCCATGTTGTTTTGGTGGATGGCCAGCCTGTTTCGCGGCCCGAACAGGTCCACAGTTTGCTCGCGCCCGCCGAAAAACCGCCGTCAGTTTTTCGCCGAGGGGCAGTCCGCCGTGTTGCCGCCACCATGGCTCCGCGGAACAGTTTCTACGACGGCTTCGGCGACATCGCGAAGCGCAGCATGCGCGGCCAGCTTCGCGCCGACCAGATTGAGCAGGAAGTCATTTCTCAAGTCCAGCGATTGCAGGGCGCCGGGATCGACGTCACCCACATCGACACCCACAAGCACACGCACATGTTGCCGCGTGTTGCCGATGCCGTTTTCCGTGGCGCACGCGCCAGCGGTGTCCGCGCCATCCGCAATCCTTTCGTGCCGAACACTGGTTTGGTTTTAAGCCATATCATCCGACGGCCCATACTTTGGAAGCGCTTCGTCGGCTTCTCGTTCCTGCGCGGATACAACTACGACTTCCGGCACCGTGCCGAAGCTGCTGGACTGGCTACGCCGAATGGCAGCTTTGGTGTCATCAGTACCGGTGCCCTGAACGAAGACATCTTCCGCGCCGTGGTCGATTCCATTCCCGAAGGCACATGGGAATTCGTTTGCCATCCCGGCTACAACGACGACGAACTGTCGCACGTTCGCACTCGCCTTCGCGACTCGCGTGTGAAGGAATTCAATCTGCTGACCTCACCGTGGGCAAAGCAAATTCTCGATGAGCACAAAGTCAAACTTGTCTCGTATCGCGACCTCGTCGCTAACCAATGAAAGCAGCTCGCGTCCAATGAATCAGAAGGGCCAGTACCCAGTCCCAATCAACGCCCCTTACGGTACTGGTCCTCTCCCGGGCTCACAGACACCACTGCGGGCCCGCGATGTGTGGAGAGGCGCCTTTCTGCATCTCACGCCGCTTTCTGGAATCGAATCTAGCAATCACTTTAACGAGGCCTCATGAAGATCGGGATCACCTGCTATCCCACATACGGCGGCAGTGGCGTCGTCGCGACGGAACTCGGCATGGAACTTGCCGAGCGTGGACACGAAGTCCATTTCATCACTTACTCGCAGCCATTCCGGCTTCGCGAAGATCAACAGAACATCTTCTTCCACGAAGTCGAGGTCTCGCATTATCCGTTGTTCGACTATCCACCTTACGACCTGGCCCTCGCCACACGCATGGCCGAAGTGGCCCAGTTCTATGCTCTCGATCTTCTGCACGTTCATTACGCGATTCCACACTCCGTCAGCGCTTTGCTTGCGAAGCAGATGATCGGTTCCCTTCCCAAAGGATCTTGGCGGCTTCCCTTTGTGACCACGCTTCACGGGACCGACATCACCCTGATCGGTCTCGACCGCTCTTATCTTCCGATCACGCGCTTCTCGATTGAGCAAAGTGACGGCGTTACCGCCATCTCGAAATATCTGCGCGACAAGACATATCAGGAATTCAACGTTCGCAACGAAATCCAGGTCATTTCAAACTTCGTCAATTGCGACATCTACAAGCGCACCGACGAAATCCGCAGTAAGCGCCACGAGTTTGCGAAGGACGACGAGAAGATCCTCGTCCACCTTTCGAACTTCCGCCCCGTGAAGCGCGTCTGGGATGTCGTCGAGGTCTTCGACCGCGTCCAGAAGGAAATTCCATCCAGGCTCATTCTGATCGGTGACGGCCCCGATCGTTCCCGCGCCGAATGGCTCGCCATGGAAAAAGGCATTCACGACAAGGTACTCTTCCTCGGCAAGCAGGACTTGGTTCACGAAAAGCTCGCGCTCGCCGACGTCATGTTGCTGCCCAGCGAACTCGAGTCTTTCGGTCTCGCCGCGCTGGAAGCCATGGCCTGCGAAGTTGTTCCTATCTCGACCGACGTAGGTGGACTCCCCGAAGTGATCGAGCACGGGCGTACCGGATTTCTCGCCCGCGTCGGAGATGTGGAATCGATGTCGCGCTATGCCATCGAGCTTCTATCCGACGAAACCAAGCTCAAGGAGACCGCATACCGCGCGCGCGTTGCCGCCCAGTCGCGTTACTGCACCAGCAAGATCATTCCGCAATACGAGGATTTCTACCGCAAGGTGTTGGAGCGCGCTTCCTGAAGGATGCCGGATACCCCTTGTGCCACGTCATGTATTTGGTAGATAGGCAGTGAGATTTGCACCAGTGTGCCGCCAGTGGCACTGTTGTTGACTACTAGCCGCGACGTCTCGCCAAACAGCACCTTCAGCCGTTCTGCGACATTCGCCATGCCGATTCCAGTACCGCCCACACCGCTCGGCCTTTCCAGGAAGCCGTCGCCGCCGATTCCCACGCCGTCATCTTCCACCTCGACGATCAAGCGATCATCCTGAATGCGACTTCTCAGGATGATTGAGCCGCCTTCCACCTTCGGACTCAACCCATGCTTGATCGAGTTCTCAACCAGCGGCTGCAGCATCATGCTTGGCACCATGACGTCGAGAGAACTCGGATCCAGCTCTTTCATCACCCGGAGCTTATCGCGTCCGAAGCGCACCACTTCAATGTCGAGGTAGTCGTCGATAAAGTCGATCTCTTCGCGTAGCGGAACGAATGACTCTGTCTTCCGCAACAGCCTGCGGAGAATGCTCGCCAGCTTCACGATGAGCTCGCGTGCCGTGTCCGGATCGAATCTCACCAGGGACGAAATTGAATTGAGAGTATTGAACAGGAAGTGCGGGTTAATCTGGTTCTGCAGCGCTTCCATGCGTGCCTGGAGCAACAGGCGTTCCTGCTCTTCGAGCTTGAGCTCGATGCGCGTGTTGTTCCAGATCTTCATCGGGATTCCCACGCACATCAGCACCGTCGCGAAGATTGCGATTACGATCCACGGGTTATGGCTGTCGAGTGAAAAGATGTAGCCTGGGAACAGCCGCCCCAGTTCCCATCGCAGAAGCTGCAGCAGTACGATCGCGCCGAAGAACATGATCTGCCAGTCGATCTTCGGACGTGGCACCACCTTCCGTATCCAACGATAGAGGCTCAGATCAACGAACGGAGAGAACGACCAGATCAACTCCGGATCGCGCGCGTAATTGCGCAGTGTTCCTGCGATAAGGCCGGCAAGCACATTGAAGGGTAAGGTCAGGTATTCGCCATGAAGCACGGCTGGAATCGCGCAGATCACGCCGCCCGCAACGCCGGCAAATTGCCCGCCCATGACACCCATCAGCAGAATGGCTTCGAAGGTCAGGTCTGCGGCAAGAAAGTTGCGCGCCGCCGAGCGAACTTCCACGCCCAGCGCAAATGGCAGGCACATGAACAGAACAAGGTAAATCTTCTGGCGAAGCGTCCTGTCCTCTATGTAGAGAAGCTTTTGGAACTCCCGTGCGCGCACCAGGGCGCTGGCGATCGCCGCTGCCACGCCGAGCTTCACCAGCAACGTGATCAGCACGAGTTTGTCCATCGGCATCATGCGAACTTAATCTACACCCGAATCAGCTCAGCCGACTCGCAATCCCGTCTACCAGTTCAGAGACTTTTCCGTCAGGAACACCGCCCTGCGCCAAATCCTTTGTACCGCCGCCACGTCCGCCTACTGACGCCATCGCTTCTTTCATGAGTGCGGAAACATCTACGTCCACATCCTCTGAACGCGAGAGCACAATCGAGGGCTGCCCCATGGTGGTTCCCAGAATTGCCAGCACTCCCGGCTGACGCGACAATTTTTGCGCCAGCATCTTTACGAACGCCAGATCCCTGTCCGCAAACACCTGCTTCACCAGCGTGAATTTCTCTGCACCGGGCGAGTTTGCCGCCAGATCTCCCGCCCAGAACTCCGCCAATTCTTCCACTAACTTATGCTGTGCCTTCTGCGCCGACTTGATCTCATCCAGCGATTTCGCGATCTGCTTCGGCACTTCGTAGATATGTGCCGAATACAATCCCGCCGCTTGCGTCAGGGTTTCGAAGTCTCTGCGCGCGGTGTGCAAGGCCCGTAAGCCGCAAACGAATTCCACACGGAATCCCTGCTTCACCTTCTCAAACTTCCTCACCAGTACCATGCCGATCTGCGCTGTTCCTTGTACGTGGGTGCCGCCACAGGCGCACAGATCGAAATCGGCGATATCGATCAACCGCAACTCTTCTTTACCGACGTCCGGCAACTTCCGTAGCCCGAGGCTCTTCGCCTCGTCGAATGGCACGAACCGGATCTGTACCGGACGGTTCTCAAATACCACGTCGTTGGCGAGCTTCTCGGCGGCAATGATTTGCTCCGCCTTCAACCCGTTTGTGGCTAGATCGATCGTGCACGACTCGTCGCCCATATGGAACGAGACAGTCGGCATGTTATATAGCCGCTCGAACGCTGCCGACAGCACGTGCTGACCCGAATGCTGCTGCATGTGGTCGCGACGGCGTTCCGCATCGACGATGCCGCGAATTTTCTCTCCCGCACGCAGCTTCGAAACATCGGCCGGATTAATGTAATGAACGATTTCACCGGACTCTGTTTCTTCTACCTGTTCGACGGTTGCTTCGGAACCGTTCGACACCATCGTTCCGCGGTCGAACACCTGCCCGCCGCTCGTCGGATAAAACGCTGTCTGGTCCAATACCACGCCTGGACGATCTCCCTCGATCACCCGCGCAATATTCGCGTCGAACTCATGCAGAAATGTGTCGTTGTAATAAAGGCGCTTGGTCAAATTAAAACCCTCGTTGGATCAAAACGGACTGATGATCCCACCCACGTTGTGTCGCTTCGGCTTCGCCATGCCCTGGTTCGCCGATGGGGAGTGCTTGCCCATGTAATGTGCGATCACATCGATGTACTTGTAACCGGATCCCGTATTGAACAACACTACAGTGTCGCTCTCTTTCAGAAATCCGTTCGCACGCAATTTGCGATAGGCGAATAACGATGCCGCACCTTCCGGAGCCGCAAACACACCTTCCTCCGATGCCCACTCGAAGCACGCGTCCATCATTTCGTCGTCAGTGACCGTCACGGCCGTTCCGCCACTCTGCTTCAGGATGTCGAGAATGATGTAGTCGGCGTATGGCTTTGGAACGCGCAAACCCGCCGCAATCGTCTGTGCGTCCGGCCACATCTCCGTAACCGGCGTTCCTTCTTCCCAGGCCTTGGAGACCGGTGCGCACCCTGCCGCCTGTACCGTAATCATCTTCGGACGCTCTTTGCCGACCCAGCCCAGGCATTCCATCTCATCGAACGCCTTCCACATGCCGATCAAGCCCACGCCGCCCCCGGTCGGGTAGATAACCGCGTCAGGCATCTTCCATCCAAGCTGTTCGACGATCTCGTAGCCCATCGTTTTTTTGCCTTCCACGCGGAACGGCTCCTTTAACGTGGACACATCGAACCAGCCCTGCGCCTGCTTGCGCTCTGCGACAATCCGCGCACAATCCGAGATCAACCCATTGACCAGCGTCACCTTCGCGCCGAACGCTTCGCACTCGATCAGGTTCGCTTGCGGCACATCTTTGGGCATGAAAATGTGCGCTTCAATTCCGGCCGCTGCCGCGTATGCTGCCAATGCTCCGGCCGCATTGCCCGCGGATGGAATCGCCAGTTTTTGGACGCCATACGCCTTGGCCATGGTGACAGCCGCGCAGAGTCCCCTTGCCTTGAATGATCCAGTCGGATTCAGCCCTTCGTCCTTGATGTAGACATTTGACTCGCGCCGGCTCTGCAATAGTGGCGTTAGGCCTTCACCCAGAGTGACCGGCTCCACATTCGGCAGTACCGGCGCATAACGCCACATCGTCTTCGGAGCGTTAGCGAGCGACTCCCTCGTAAAGGATTTCCGAATGGGTTCCAGGTCGTACCGCACGTAGAGCGAACCCGCGTCTTTCGGGCACAATGTGCGCGGTAAATCCGCGGTTACCCGTTCGCCGCACTTCGTGCATTCAAGGTAGGCGATTCTTGCCATGTCCCAAAAGTCTAAATCAACGCGCAAAGAAAAAAGCCGGAATAGCCCCGGCTTTCTGGAATTCGTACCATGGCTAGCGCCTGCTCAGCTTCTTCTCTTCAAGCGTGAGAGGACGCTGCAAAACCATCTGCACCGATGTCCCAACCGGAAGGTTCACGTCAGCCCCGCGCGTCAGCAGTGCGTACCCCAGTCCAGCCGCGGCGCCCGTCAGCCCACCAATACCAGCGCCCTTGCCGGTCCGCGATGCAATCGCGCCCACGGTGGCGCCAGCGCCGGCAGCCTTGCCAACGTTGACAGCGTCTTCCATCTTTTGACCTTCCTGTTTGATCTTCCCTTCGTCACCCTTCACGCTCTGTTTCTCCGCGCCCGGGAGGTTCTCCACCCCGCCGGGAAGCAACGCGGTGTAGCCGTTCGGATAAACCAGCGTGGTGAAGTGCATAAGCAACTCGGCGCGCCCTTTCACGCGGCCGGCACGCTTTACGTCGCTGATCCGGCCTTGCACGTATGTCCCGGCCGGGATGACGACCTTATCGTCTTGCGTGATCGGGAATGCCGTCTCGGCATATACGGCGTCGCCAACCTTCGCGCTCTTGGTCGAGATCGCCTGTTTCAGCACCAGCGGAATCTGCGTTCCTGCCGGGATTGTGATTCTGCCGGTAGTTGCGGCCGGCGCAGTCTGCTGCTGTTGGTTTTCTGCGGGTTGGGGGCTTTCCTGAGCCATCGCCACCAGCAAGGGCAACAGCAAAATCACTGCAAAGATCGAGAGTTTGCGCATACGGATCTCCGTCTGGGTTGGCCTGCCGCCACGCCAACCCACACCACCGTCCGGGAGTATAAAACCCCGGTGGCAATTCAGAGTTTCGTCGCCACCGGGCAATGCCGTGCCGGAATTTCGCTCAATACAACAGGTACTTCTTGCGAACATCCACGAACTTGTCGATGTCTTCCTGGATATCCTGCGCAATCCGTCTTGGGTCCACACCTTCTGTCAGTGCCTTGACCACCGCCTGATTCCCTACCAGATCGACCAACTTGTCCGATTTGTAATCGTTCGGGTAGAGCTTCATCAGCGCCGCCGCCAACTCCAGTCCGACCAGCGTCGAATCAGTGAAGTTCCGCTCCGTGAGGATGATGTTGATGCCCCCGCATGACTGGTCCTTGTACTTGCTGGCGTTGGGCTTGAAGGTAATCGGCACGAACCGCACCCCCTGGATCTGCCGTGCATTCAGGTAATCGGCAAATTCCTTGGGCTTGATCCACGGCGCGCCCACCACTTCGAACGGCGTGTCGGTACCGCGGCCAACCGAGATATTCGTTCCTTCTATCATCCCCACGCCCGGGTAGAGCGCGGCTTCGGTCAAACTCCTCAGGTTCGGCGAAGGATTGATCCACATCAACCCGGTTGCGTCGTACCAGTCGCCGCGCTGCCAGCCTTCCATCTTTACGACCGTCAGCTTGGCGTTGATCTTCCGCTCGGCGTTATACATCTGGCCCAATTCGCCGATGGTCATTGCGTGGCGTACCGGCGTCGGATGATATCCGACAAACGTTGACCGGCTCGCATCCATCACCGGCCCTTGCAGAAAGATGCCCGTGATCGGGTTCGGACGATCCAGCACGATGACTTCCTTCCCTGCTTTCGCGCATTCCTCGAGGAAATACCCCAGCGTCGTTTCGTACGTATAGAACCGAACCCCGGCATCCTGGATGTCGTACACCACCGCGTCCAGATCTTTCAGCACGTCCTGCGACGGACGCCGCTTCGCATCCGTGTTGCCGTAAACGCTGTAAACGGGCACGCCCGTCGCTGGATCCTTCACTTCCGTGATGTTCTCCGTATCCAGCATTCCAAAAATGCCGTGCTCCGGACTGAAGATCGCCGACAACTCCACTCCGGGAGCTTGCGCAAGAACATCGATAGTCCGACGTCCCTGTGAATCCAATCCAGAGTGATTCGTGATGATCCCCACCTTCAGTTTGCGTCCTGCCGGAGCCTTCAGAACGTCGAAGTTCCGCGCCTGCAGCACGTCGATTCCTGTCTTCACCTGTCCATTCCGCGAAACGAATCTCCGGGCAGCCGCCATCGTTTCGTTGTAGCCGGTAATCCGCGCCACCTGCATCTTCTGTTTCTGGCTGACGGTCAACTTTAATGCTGCCGCCACGGCGGTCGCGACCTTCGTCCGCAGCGCCACCAGCGCCGCACCACCTCGCGGATGAACCCCATTTCCCAGCACCACGACAAACGTATTCGTCACCGGATCGATCCACAGCGACGTCCCCGTGAACCCCGTGTGTCCATACGATCCCACAGGAAGCAGTTCGCCGCGGTTGCTTGCAAATGGCGAATCGATGTCCCAACCGATCCCCCGCAGCGACGGTCCAATCGGTGCATTCTGCGGTGTGCTCATCTTTTCGACGCTGAGTTCATTCAGCACCGGGGCTCCGCCCTTGAGCATTGCGAAGGCATACTTCGCCACATCGTCGCCCGTCGAGAACAGCCCGGCATGCCCGGCCACTCCTCCCATTCTCCGCGCCGTCGGATCATGCACAATTCCCTTCAGCATCACGCCATTCTCGTCGTATTCGGTCGCCGCAATCTTCGGACGCCATGCAATCGGCGGGTTGAACGTCGTCCGTGTCATCTTGAGCGGCTTAAAGATGTGCGCCTCCGTGTATTTGTCGAGCGACATGCCGGAGATCTTATGAATCAACTCTCCCAGCACGATGTAATTGATGTCGCTGTAAACAAACCGCGAGCCCGGTACATCCTGCAACTGCTCGGCCATCGCCATACGGATCGCCGTCTCGTACCCCGTCCACGGCTCCTTCAAGTCAAGGTCCGGCCTCAGTCCGCTGTAGTGCGTAACCAGTTGACGGATCGTGATGTCCTTCTTCCCGTTCTGGGCGAACTCCGGCAGATATTTCGAAACCGGGTCGTTCAGCCGGATCTGGCCCAACTCAAACATTCGTGTAATCGCCGTTGCCGTAGCCACGCACTTCGTCAGCGACGCCATGTCAAACACTGTATCCAGTGTCATCGGTTCCTGCGTTGGCTCCAGGCTCCGATATCCAAACGCCTTCCGATACACGATTCTGCCGTTATGACCGACAACCACCACCGCGCCGGGAGGTGCTTTCTCCGCCACCGCCGCTTTCAGAATGGCGTCCACCGCCGCAAACCGCGAGGAAGCAGCCGCTACTGACTTTTTTGACGGCGTGGCTTTCTTCGCCTGCGCGAATAGGGACTGGTTGAAGACAATTGTTGTGAGAAGGACAAGGCACAGCCAGAGAGAAGAAGTACGTTTCATCATGGCGATCGATGCCCGAACTCTATCGAAAACCGGCGGTGCTGCACAAGTTATTGAGAACCCTTCGTGCCACCAGTCCCAATAAGGAACCACTACACGCGCATCCTGCCGCGTGCTATACCAGTCTCTTGCTCACCATCGATACTACCGGCCAGCACCACCGCTTCGCCGCCGCCTTCCGCATTCTCGAAGATGTCATCTCCGCGCGCGCGTTCCCTTCCGCCGCAACTGCCATCGTTTATCGCGGAAAACTGGTCGCCCTCCACGGACTCGGCCATCACACCTTCGACGCCGCTTCTCCGGCCGTTACCGCCGACTCCGTTTTTGACATCGCCTCCGTCTCCAAGGTCGTCGCCACCACTACCATGGCGGCGCTACTGTACGAACGCGGACTCCTCCAACTGGACGCTCTCGTCGCCGACATCGTCCCCGAGTTCCGCTCCGACGATCTTCGCCGTTCTGACGTCAGCGTCCGCGCGCTCCTCACCCACACATCCGGACTCCCGGCCTACATCAAGCTCTTCGAGCAGACGCGCGATCGCGACGAACTGATTCGCCTCGCCATCGGAACACCACTCGAAGCCGACCCCGGCACCCGCACTTCCTACAGCGATATCGGCTTCATCATGCTCGGCGTCATCCTCGAGCGACTCGCCGAAGAACCGCTCGACACCTTCTGCCGGCGCGAAATCTTCAAACCGCTCGAACTGAACCACACCACATTCAATCCGCCGTCCGCGTTGAGGAAAGACATTGTCCCCACCGCCGATGACCGCAAGTTCCGTCATAAACTCGTGCAAGGAGAAGTCCACGACGAGAACACCTGGGTCATGCGCGGTGTCGCCGGACACGCTGGACTTTTCTCCACCGGCTCCGACCTCGCGCGCTTCGCCCAGTGCTGGCTCTCAGGAGGCGCTCCCATCCTGAATGCCGCTACCATCGCGGAGTTCACTCGTCAGCAACCCGGCACTACACGCGCCCTCGGCTGGGATCGCCCCTCTCCGCCCTCTCAAGCCGGACAGCACTTCTCGCCCTTATCCTTCGGACACCTCGGCTTCACCGGAACTTCCCTCTGGTGCGACCCTTCACGCCAACTTGCCATCGTCCTTCTCACCAACCGCGTCTGGCCCGACTCCTCCAACCAGGCCATCAAGCAAATCCGCCCTCGATTTCACGACGCTATCGTTGAATCTTTGTAGCGCGTTCATCTTGCCAGCAGTGCGAAGACGGACCGCCTGCGCCCCAAACATACTTGCTCTCCACACGTTCGTTTCTCTATCGTGAACTGGACCGCATATGACCACCGAAAACATCCATCGCCTCGGCACCGAACAGCAGAACGTCTCTTCTCTCGATCTCGATACCCGCTCTGCCCTCGAGATCGCTCGCATCATGAACGCCGAGGACGCCAAGGTCCCCGCTGCTGTTTCCGAAGCCCTTCCGCAGATCGCCAAGGCCATCGACGCGGTTGCCGACGCCCTCTCCCGCAAGGGACGCCTCATCTATGTCGGTGCCGGAACCAGCGGACGCCTCGGCGCGCTCGACTCCTCCGAGTGCCCTCCGACCTTCAACACCGACCCCAGGTCCGTCCAGTACGTCATCGCCGGAGGTCCCAAGGCTCTTGCCTCCGCCGCGGAAGCCAACGAAGACTCTCCCGTCCTCGGTCGGCGCGATATCGCCAAACTCAAGCCCGGCAAACGTGACGTGGTCATCGGCATCGCCGCCAGCGGACGCACTCCCTACACCATTGCGGCCTGCGAGTACGCTCGCAAGAAAGGCGCTCGCACCGCCTGCGTCGTCTGCAATATCAGCTCTCCTCTCGCTGCCGCCGTCGACATCCCGATCGAAGTGAATGTCGGACCCGAAGTCCTCGCCGGATCCACGCGCCTCAAGGCCGGAACGGCCCAAAAGCTCGTCCTCAACATGATCACCACCGGAGCCATGACACGTCTCGGTTATGTCTATGGCAACCTGATGGTCAACGTTCACCTGAAGAATGAGAAGTTGGTCGAGCGCGGAATCGGCATCGTCCAGAAAGCCACCGGCGCCTCCCGCGAAGATGCCATGGCAGCCCTGAAAGAATCGAGCAATCGTGTCCCCGTCGCCCTCGTAATGCTCAAGGCCGAAGTTTCGCGCCGGGAAGCTGAAAAGCGCCTGAAGAAATCCAACGGCAACGTTCGCAAGGCCATGAACGCAAAGTAGCGAACGCAATACTTTCCCGATATCATCTGTGGCTTGCACCGCAACACCACAGCGTTCATCCTCGCCGGAGGCCGCTCCTCCCGCATGGGCGAAGACAAAGCCTTCCTTCGCCTCGGACGCCTCACTCTCCTCGAGCACATGATCGCCACTGCCAAAGGAGTCTGCGAAGCCGTCGTTCTCATCGGAGATAAGCAGCGCCTCAGCCCTTACGGTTCCGTCGTTCAGGACACTTTCCCCGGCCACGGCCCTCTCGCGGGCATCCATGCGGCTCTTACCTCCACGGCGTGCCGGGAGCTAAATCTCATGCTGGCCGTGGACACTCCCGCGCTTCCCGCGGAATTTCTCGATTTCCTTGTCTCTGCCGCCGAGAGCTCAAGAGCATCGGTGACTGTTCCCCGCGTCGGGGGATTCACCCAGTCTCTCTGTGCCGTCTACCGCTCCGAATTCGCCAGTCACGCCGCTAGGGCCCTTGAGGCCGGGCGCAATAAGATTGATCGCGTCTTCGACGAAGTCCCCACTACCTTCATCGAGCCTGCCCAGTGGAAACATCTGGGCTTCAACGACGACATCTTTGATAATGTGAACACGCCGGAGGACTGGCAGCGCATGCGACAAAAACTCGGGGCGACTCACTGATGAGCGACGGCGCAACCAAACCTTATATCGAGTTCCAGCACGTCCATAAGGCGTTCGGCACCCGCGTCGTCCTTGACGACGTCAGCTTCGATGTCATGCCCGGCGAGACTGTCGCAATCCTAGGACGCAGCGGCGTGGGCAAATCCGTGTCCCTCTACCACATCATGGGCTTCCTCAAGGCCGACTCCGGGCGCGTCATCGTCGCCAATGAAGACATCACCGATTACCCGGAAAATGAACTCGAGCGTATCCGTAAAAAAGTAACCATGGTGTTCCAGAGCGGCGCCCTCTTTGACTCGCTCAGCGTCGGCGAAAACGTCGCCTTCCCCCTCCGCGAGCGCGGCGATCTCGACGAAGTCCAGATTTACCAGATCGTAGATGGCCTGCTCGAAATGGTCGGCGTCCGCGCCATGCGAGAGCTGGTTCCATCTGATCTCTCTACGGGAATGAAGCGGTCCGTCGCCATCGCCCGCGCCCTCGCCGCCCAACCGGAAGCGGTCCTCTATGACGAGCCGACGACGAACGTCGACCCCTTGATGGCGCAATTGCTAGGGGATTTGATTAAGAAGTTAAAGTACCAGTTGAAGTTGACCAGCATCGTGGTCACTCACGATATGCACCTGGCCCAGAAGGTCGCCGACCGCGTCGTATTCCTGCACGAAGCCAAAGTCGTCTTCTTCGGCAAGCCCACGGACATGCTGAACAGCGACATCGAGATCGTTCGCGAATTTATGCTGCTCGACGAAAACGGCCTCGACCGCTTCCGTGAATCGGCTTAAGACCGCGGAGCGCTTTGGGCTTGGGCACTGGTTGCCGGTCTGTAACGATAGTGCCCCATCACCTTCCACTCAAAGAGCACGTCTTCGATCTTCGGCCCCTCACCGATGTTGTGCTCGATCATGTATGCGCCTGATGCTCCCCTTTTATCGACCACCATGCCGATATGGTCTCGCCCACTCGGCAGCAGCCACACCACAATGTCTCCGGGGGAAAAATCAGAAGCCGCATTCGTCACCGCCAATTTCTTCCCTTTTCTCGCGAAGAACACCGCCAAATTTGGCACTCGCCGATGATCGATGTTCCGGTCCAGCCGCGTCTGCCCCCACTTTCGTTTATGCGGATATGCCGACGGGTTCCCCGTCATGTCCTCATGAACTTCCTTCTGCAAGTCCACTCCGACGGCGCGATAGATGCGGATGATCTCGTCCGTGCAGACACCCGTGTCGGCCGGAACGTCTCCATTCGGATACTCCAACCTCACATAGCCGGGATCGTACCGGACCGGATGGTTCGGCCTGTCATTCGCCGCCGCTACCAGCCGCGAGACAAAACTGTCCGTCGCCGGCGACTGTGCCGCCACATATAGTGCGGCACACAACAGCACACTCAAACAATGCGCACAGCGCTGCATATCCTTCTTAGACACCGGGATTGCCGTTTATGCTCCGGCTCTAGGCTCTAGTCGTGGCTTTTTTGGCTTTATGCGAATGGATGGAGAAGCACTCGAAAGTTCTGATCTGCGGTTCGTCCTGTAAAAGGGGCTTCAGGTACTCGTAGATGGTCGGCGCCGTTTCATTTCCGAAGCTCTCCGCCGATTCCCTGTCTCTCCATATCGAAATCGCTACTACCAGGCGGGGTTCGGCGTCCGAGATAAGCGTCAGATAATCGACGAATCCTTTACGGCGGTTAATCAAGGGGGCGACTTTGCGCTCGATAATGTCGGTCAATTCGGCTTGTTTAGCGGGCAACGTAACCAGTGACACCATCCTGGCGAACACGCTTCACTCCTTTTTCGACCGACGCCGATTCACTTGCGCCGTAACTGCGTGACGCAGCTTATGTCGACCAGTGCGGACTTTGATGTGACGTGCGATTCCTTAGAACGTGTCAACAAACACCTCATCGATGTTCAAAACTTTCAGACGTAACGGTGGCGCAGGCATCCCTGTCTGCTCGCGTCAACTCGGCCATGATCACCCCGAAACTTCGCATCTCCGTTTCCTTCGCGGTCTCTACGTAGAATCTGCTTCCCATTTCGGGAAATTCCATGTCAAGTGGGTCGTCGTCCTCTTGCCAACGTAAGTTCCTGATTTAACTCGAAATATACTTTGCAAATTGTTGGCATGTTCCTACCTGCCAATTTGCTACTCTAAAAATGTAGGTGGTGAAGACGAGAAATCCGTCTCACCACCTTCTCTTTTTCTGTGCTTTTGAACTTGCTTTCACCAGCAACTGACAAATTTTGTGATCTTTTGATCTAAATACCTTTGTTTGCAACGCCGATCGAGAGATCCCAGGAGATAACTCATTGATTCCATTGGAGCCATGGGGAGGGGGGTAAACAGCACTAAGCCTGTGGTTCATGAAAACGCATGATGGGCACTCGGATGGAACGAATCTTGTCTCTACCTCGGATGATCGATATCACCCTGAAGCAACTCAAATAGTGCAACCTCTCAAACCGCCCGTCGTGCGGCCCGTCACAACCCTCGATGGCAAGCTTCGATATCATCCTTATGGGATAATTTAAAGAGCTTTCGGAGGATAGAAATCATGCCACTAGTTTCAATGCGCCAACTGCTCGACGAAGCAGCCAAAGGCGGCTATGGCGTTGGTGCTTTCAACGTCAACAACATGGAACAGATCCAGTCGATCATGGAAGCCGCACGCGAAACCAAGTCGCCCGTGATCGTCCAGGCCAGCCGTGGCGCTCGCAGCTACTCGCAAGACAAGTTCCTGTACCACCTGATGCTCGCAGCGGCCGACCTGTACCCCGAAATCCCCATGGCCCTTCATCAGGACCACGGCAACAGCTTCGAAACCTGTAAGTCGGCCATCGAACTCGGATTTACCTCCGTCATGATGGACGGCTCTCTTATGGAAGACGGCAAAACGCCCTCCAGCTTCGAGTACAACGTCGAAGTCACCCGCAAGGTTGTGGAACTCGCCCACTCGCGCGGCGTGACCGTCGAAGGCGAAATCGGCGTTCTAGGCGGCATCGAAGATGGTCACGGCGCTGGCGGCACCGGCCTCGAGCACGTCACCGATCCCGACCAGGCCGTCGAGTTTGTCGAGAAAACCGGCGTCGACGCCCTCGCCATTGCCATCGGCACCAGCCACGGCGCGTACAAGTTCACCAAAAAGCCCGATGGGTCCGTTCTGAAGATGGACCGCCTCATCGAGATTCACAAGCGCTTACCGAAGACGCACCTCGTCATGCACGGTTCCTCGAGCGTTCCGAAGGATCTTCAGGACGTCATCAACCAGTTCGGTGGAAAACTGAAGCAGACCTGGGGCGTGCCCGTCGAAGAAATTCAGCTCGGCATCCGCAATGGCGTTCGCAAGATCAACGTGGACACCGATAATCGCCTCGCGATCACCGGCGCCATCCGCAAGGTATTCGCCGAGACCCCGGAGAAGTTCGATCCTCGCGATTACCTGAAGCCGGCACGCGACGCCATGAAGAAGGTCGTCGCCCTGCGCATGACCCAGTTCGGCCAGGCCGGACACGCTGGCGACTACAAGCCAATTTCGCTCAGCGAAATGGCAAAAATGTACGAGAAGAATGCAGTAACTGTTTAGCTTTGCAAGGCAGGACGGCCACGAGTCTTTCGACTTCGTGGCCGTTTTTCTTTTACTGGCGAAGCATCATCGTTCCGAGCGCCGCCTGCTGCTTAGCGATAAGCTCAGCGACTCCCTTTCGCGCCAGTTCCAGCATGCGCTGCAACTGAGCGTCATCAAACGGAACCTGTTCGGCTGTCGCCTGGATCTCGATCATCTTCTTGCTTCCGGTCATGACGAAATTCATGTCCACCTCGGCTCGCGAATCTTCTTCGTACGCGAGGTCGAGCAGGATTTCGCCGTCCACGATTCCGACGCTGGTTGCGGCGACGTATTCGCGGATCGGGACCGAAGTCAGCGTTCCGGCTTCGACCAGCTTTTGCAGCGCCACGCCAAGTGCAACGAAAGCACCGGTAATCGAAGCGGTTCGAGTTCCGCCGTCAGCTTGGATCACGTCGCAGTCGATCCAGATCGTGCGTTCGCCGAGACGCTTCAGGTCAATCACGGCGCGCAGCGCGCGGCCGATCAATCGCTGGATCTCTTGTGTGCGTCCGGTCTGCTTCCCTCTCGCCGCCTCACGCGGAGTTCGCGTCAGCGTCGAGCGCGGAATCATCCCGTATTCGCAAGTCACCCAGCCTTTGCCGAGGTTGCGCATCCACGCCGGAACGGAATCTTCCACCGAAGCCGTGCAAATCACGCGAGTATTGCCGATCTCGATGAGCGCGGAACCTTCCGCGGTTGAAATGAAGTCCTTGACGATATTCACCGGACGCATCTGCTCCGGAGCGCGATTATCAGAACGATAGAACATGGTTTGAGTGTGCAAGTGTAACAGGTAGCGATGCACCATCCTTACGAACGATGCGCCGCTACACGTAAGTTGAGAGCAACATCTCTGCTGCGGTTGCATCCAGCAGTTCGGAACGGCGCAGTTCCTCAAACCGCCGCAACAGTTCGTCGCTACGCACGCGCCGTTTGTCCGCGCCGGCGATGTCGTAGACGATGCGGCCTCTATGCATCATCAATAAGCGGTCGCCCACGCTTGCGGCCTGCTGCATGGAATGAGTCACCATTAAGGTCGTAAGCCGTTCGCTGGCGACGATCTGCTGCGTAAGACGCATCACCAGGTCAGCCGTTTTCGGGTCCAGCGCAGCCGTGTGCTCATCCAGCAAAAGGAGTTCAGGCCTATTCCACGTTGCCATCAACAAGGTCAACGCCTGTCGCTGACCGCCGGACAGCAAACCAATCGGCGTGTCCATTCGGTCTTCGAGGCCCATGCCGAGCGAAGCAACTCGGTCGCGTAACTCATCCCGCAAGTGTCCGCCAACTGCCCAACCAAGCCCGCGTCGCTGACCGCGACGCGCAGCAAGTGAGAGATTTTCCACCAGGGTCATATTGGGCGCTGTGCCCGAAAATGGATTCTGGAACACCCGCCCAACGAGTCGGGCGCGCGCATGTTCCGGCCAGCGTGTTACATCCTGCTCTGCAATGCGAATCTGTCCGGCATCGATTTCCATGGCGCCGGCAATGGCATTCAGCAAGGTGGACTTTCCGGACCCATTCGTGCCTATCGTCGTCACGAAGGAGCCTTCCTCGACCCGCAAGGTGATCTCATCGAGCGCGCGGACACGATCGGTCGTGTCGCCGCAGAACTCCTTCGTGACTCCGAGGAGTTCAAGCATGAGCAACCTGGACTTTCTTGCCGAGGCGCACGCGCTTCAGAACGCCAGGCAGAACCAGCGCGACGAACACAAACGTCGCGGTCACCAATTTCAGGTCGTTCGGGTTCAAACCCCACCGCAACGCGAGTGCGACGATCAACCGAAAGAGAACGGAACCCATCACCGTGCCCACGATCGCAAGACCTAACGATCCTGGGCCGACCAAAGCCTGCCCGATGATGACACTGGCCAATCCCCACACGATCATGCCAATGCCCATCTGTACGTCCGCGAATCCCTGATATTGCGCCAGCAATGCTCCGGAGATCGCGACCAGTCCATTCGACAAAGCCAGGCCCAAGATCGTCATGTTCTTGGTGTTGACTGCGAGTGCCCGCATCATCTGATCGTTGTCGCCGGTAGCGCGCATCGCCGTGCCTAGATTCGTACGGAAGAACCAGAACATGGCCACACACACAGCTGCAACAACGATTCCACTCACAAGCAGGGTTGCCAGATCGCCGATATTGATTCTCCATCCGGCCACATTCAGCGAGTCCGTTGCCCACCAGCGTCGGGCCAAACCTTCCGCCCAGATGGGCAGCGTTCGCTCCGAGAGTAGCGGCACGTTGCTCTTCCCCATCAGGTGCAGGTTGATGGAATAGAGCGCCGTCATCACCAGAATGCCCGACAGCAGTTTGTGTACGCCAAACTTCGTATGCACGATGCCCGTAACCGCACCGGCAACACAACCCGCCACAAACGCCACCGCGATGGCCCAGCCAGCGCCTGTGCCACCTACGATGAGCACGGCTGCCACCGCTGCGCCCAACGTTACAGAACCATCCACCGTGATATCGGGAAAGTGAAATAAGCGAAAGCTTATGTACACGCCCAATGCCAGCAACGACAGAATCAAGCCGATGGTCCAGGCAGCGATCAGCAAAGTCATAAGGCGTCACCTCCGACGTCGGAAATCGGAGATACCCAACAGGCGCCTCGTTCAAATTCACTCTGTCCGGCACCCATCATGGGTCGCGTGTCGTTCAACAAGTGCGCAACAGCAAGTAAAGTTTGGGTTTCAAAGACGTGACTGATGGCCTCGTTCAGCGATAAGTGGCCGCGTTGCATCGGCCGATATGAGAACACCGCCGCGTGAAAGTGACCGAACAAGTCGGAGTCACTGCTCAGCGCGCGAAGCATTGGCTCCAACTTAGAGCACTCTTGAGCGCACGCCACACCGGCAACGATAGCGACAGTACGGTTGAATGCGCGTTCCGGTGTGAACGACAGCCAATCCCCGATCTCCGGATACCTGAACCTGTTCGCACCTGCATTGACCGGGGATTGCCTCAAAGCAGCACCAACAATTCCGGCTACCTCGGCGATCATTACCATCCCGACCAACCGGTCCTGGTTCAGTGACACGACATAACGGACAAGTTCTGCCAGAGGAAGCGGTCCCCGGTTGCGTCGCGCTTCAAACCGGAGCAGGTGGCCAAAGTCCCCTTCGCAGGAAATTCCGTAGAGGACCTGTACTTCGGGTCGATCCTCATGGGTACAAATCAGATAGTCGGGAGCGCTCGCGGCTTCGGTGGGCTGGTACGCTGCCCCGTGGCCGACAGCGATGAATTCCCCGAAACGGTCATGACAATCATCGAAATCGCTGCCCAAAGCGCCGAGGCCAAGCGCAAACCGGCAAGGTGCTAAAGGCCGGCATTGGCGGCTTGAGAAAGCGGATGCGAAAAGCGGGTCGGTCTCACCATACAAACGGCATTGCAGATTCGCGACGGAGGCCACGTCGTATATCTCGTAATCTGCAACTTCGGTTTCCACGCGTCGCGGGACAACAGCGCTGACTGGCACTGCGAGAGTACTCTCAGCGCATAGTACCGGCACCAGATTTACCTGCCTGAGTACGTCGGTCACGCGCCGCGACATGCGCACTACAACGAAAGATCCACCAATCGAGCGCAGTTGGTTGTAGCAGCGCACCAATACGCCGATGCCGGCGGAACTGATGTAGTTCACGTCCGCCAAATCCATCCGCAGGTCGCGCGCTCCGTCTGCGACGATCTGGTCCAGATTCTGGGCAAAAAGACCAGACCAGTTGTTGTCGAGACGTCCACTTACGTGAACACCGATGGTGTCACCGAGAGGATGAACGGATAACTCCATCTTCGATTAGCTCCTGTGCCGATTGCACCAGATCCGGCGGCAAACTCAGATCCAATGCACGCGCCGCATCCAGATTGACGACGAACTTCGTCCGGTTGAAATTTTGGAACGGGGTCTTCGCAGGCGTATCGCCACGAACGATGGCAACCGCGAGGCGTGCGGCCTCACGACCCGCATCGCGGTAATCGCGGGCAGCGACGAGCAGAGCGCCATCTTTGGCCTGTGCCTGCTGGAAAGCGAACACGGGAATGTGCGCCCGCTGCGCCGCCCGGCTGATACTTCCAAAACCAGCCGCGGTTAGGTTTCCGGGCACCTGGCAGATCGCATCCACATCCCTGGCCGTCAAAGCCGTGGCCGCGTCCGCAATCTCAGTCGCTGTGCTCACCGGTACCACCTCTAACTTGTATCCGGCCCGGCGCGCCGCGGCCTCCAAGTTGGTGGTGTGGAACACCATGTTCGACTCCGCCGGCACGAACAGCGTTCCAAGAGTGCGGACGTGCGGAAACCAACGCTTGATCGCTGCAATGAGGTCGTCGTATGCGGCGCCCGTGCTGACGCCGGTCACGTTGGGCAAATGGTCTTTCTCGCTACGGCCTGCGCCGGCAGCAACAGCACTGGCAACGTATGTGAAGACAATCGGTGTCGACGAGGGTGCGCGCCGAATGGCGGCCTGCAAGGTAGGAGTTGAGAACGTAACTAACAGGTCGGCATGGTCGTTGACTGCGGCGTCGACTAAAGCGCTTACGGTTGCCATATCGCCCTGCGCATTGACGACCCGGGCTTCGTAATCACGGCCTTCCGTGAGTCCGCTATTGCGCAGACCTTCAAGCACACCGTCTTCCGACTCCTGCACATCCACCACGTTGTTGTACTGGATCAGGAAAATCTTCCAGCGTTTGCCGGGCCCGGAAGAAGTGCGTGTGCGCTGGCCCATATCCGATAGAAGCAAGACGGTGGACGCAGCCAGGATGAGAACGGTGCCGAGTAGTAGATTGCGGTGCAGCTTTGCCGCCACGGTCCCTCCTCGCCGTATGTGCGAAACACGAGGTCCCGAAAACTTGAGGGGTAGAAAAATGGGCCGGAACTGCGCGCAGGCGTGCGAGAAACGGGACTCGCCTTCGCACTCTGCAAATCAGCACGATTGTAGCGATATCTCAGCCGTGTGCAGCACAAGAGCGTTGCTTTGGCAGGAGTGGAGTCCCGAAATGGGACGCGCAACTCCGTCCATCATTGCCTCGTGCTGATCGGGTTGAGCAGTGATCACCTGCGCAAAATCAGAGCATCACCTAGGGACGCGTTGTCTTTGAAGGCAAGGTTCGTACGATCAACAAGGCCACGAGCGGGACAGCAATCGCGTAAATGTACTGTGTACGCGAGACGCCAATGCCGAATGGAAACCAGATGCCCGGCACGCCGATCGGGTCGAGTTCGCCGCCGAATAATGCCGTCGTGATCGAGGCTAACGTAAGGAGCGCCAGAGTCCGCATCGGTCCGCTGCGAATAATGCGCGCGGCTATCACGACAAACAGCATGATCGACCCGATCCGACTGGCGCTTGTGAAAGTCGCCGATTCAATCGTGGCGCCGATAGCCCCGACCACCGCCAGCAGCACAGCCGTCACATCGACAGTTCGCCACGGACGCAGGGGCCATCGGTTCCAGGCTAGCGTCCAGGCAGCCACCGCAGGCACCCACATCACTGTCGCCAGCCAGCTATAGGTAACAATATCCATCAGGTCAGTCCATGCGACGATCGCGTTGTTGAGCCTCCTGGCTGCCATGAGTGCAAGCGCGATGCTGGCAAAGATCAGGAAACTCTTTTGGCTGCTGCGGGACCTGCACCAGAGTGCCAAGCCGATGACCGCCAACATGGCGATCGGCTCGATCAGATCGACGATGTAACCGGCGATGGTTCTGTTCCATTGCACGCGGTGAAGTGCCTCGCCTAGTGGCCGCGGAGCCAGTATGGGCGGGCTGTGCATGCCGCCACTGTCTGCACTGCGCCCGGAACCGGGAAGCATGTACGCGCGGACGGCGAGAACGCCACGAGTACCGGCCGCATCGGCGGGTAGGGCGAACCTCAGCGGCCGTGTGCCGACCAGGCGCGGGTCCGGGCCGAGCCTGCCCGATCCGCCCAGCAATTGGCCATTCCAATACAGTTCGTAGCCGTCCTCGACGAGCGTCGGCCCGAGGATCTCCCACGACTCGCGGCCGGCCGGTACTGTCACGGTGCGCCGGTACCAAGCGTAGCCTTGGTAGCCGGGATGACCCTCCGCCATCCACCCACCGACGTAATCGGGCAGACCCACGTCGCCATCGTGGCTGCCCGGCGAGGCGGTCATATCAATTGTCTGCCAAGCGCTATCGTCTGCGTTGACGTCCGCCCAGTGTGGGTCATCGCCCGTATGAAAGCGCCAAGGGCCATCGAGCAGAGTAGCTGTGGCGCGGAGCGCCGGCGGATCAGGGCGGCCACCGCTCGCCAACGCGGCAATCACGATGGCCAATGCCAATAACGTCGCTGCAACGATGCCGAAAATCAGTTTGCGCTGTGTTG
This sequence comes from Terriglobales bacterium, assembly GCA_035561515.1. Lineage (NCBI taxonomy): Bacteria > Pseudomonadati > Acidobacteriota > Terriglobia > Terriglobales > Terriglobales bacterium. The sequence continues at coordinate 53,098 of DATMXP010000024.1, forward strand.
TGTCCATGGAGGTCGCTGTCGTTATAACCATATGACGTCGTATTATACGGTTAGACTTCATAACCGCATAAAATACAATCTTAGGGTTATGTTGGACGGCCGCCATGGACAGCGGAAACTACCAATATCAATTTGTCGCCGGAAACCTTGCGCTCGATTTCGTCAACACAGTCGCATATCGAGCGGATCCCGTGAAGAAAAAGGACCGCCTGCAACATAGCGAGGATGTGCGACGGTGGGCTAATCAGGCTCGGTTACCAGACCGGGATGCAATCACCTCCGGTCCCCTTGCGCCTAGGGAATTGCGGCGCATCCGCGCCGTCCGCGAACAGCTTTTTGCAGTTTTCCATGCAGTGGCGAGCAATGACCCGATCCCGGCGGACATACTTGCCCGGGTTGGTGATGCCTTACGCGATTGTTGCGCCAGACGATGTTTGTCCATTGAGGGGGCGGAGGTTCGCTGGACCTGGCGACCTAGTGCGCGCGGCACGGACTATTTGCTCTATCCCGTCCTCACGGCAGCAACCGATCTTCTCATCTCGGATGCGCGCGGTCTGGTTCGTCAGTGCGAGGACGCAGGTTGCGGCTGGCTGTTTTTGGACCGTTCCAACGCCCGCAAAAGGCGGTGGTGCAGCATGGCTGACTGCGGGAACCGTAATAAGGCACGAAAACACTACCGGCGCGAGGCTGGTTTGATCTAGCGGTCCAGATCATCGGAGTAGGGATCGGCAGAGTAGTTCGCCAAATTGGCAACTGCCGCCAGGAGGCAGAGAGCACTGGAAGAATAACTGCCGAGAAGGTCAGGCTGGGTAAGCCACAGAAAAGAAATGGTGGACCTGGTCGGGATCGAACCGACGACCTCTTCCATGCCATGGCGTCGGAAAGGCAGCCGGGGGTTTATTTTCAAGTGGTTAGCAACTGGAGGATTGGCCGGAAACCGGTATATTCGGCGGTATTTCCGGCCAATTTCCGGCCAAATCTAAAACGTGAGATGAATGCGGGCTGCATGGGCGGGGGCTCTGCAAGCCAAGTAACTTACGAGCTCAAATTTCTTGTCATCTAGTTCAACGCTACAGTCCGCGTACAGCAGCAACGCCTCTGCTTGAGATTCCGAAGTCTTGTTATGTTCCTCGAAGCGAGTGATGCGAACTGCCCCGAATTCGAGGCTCAGCGGGTGGTCGCGACAATAACGCCTGGTTTTCTAACTTCTCATCGCCAGCTTTTCTGGCCAGGCGCTTTTCTTTTGTGCCGCATTGTGGATTCCTTTGTTACGGGCTTGCCACACAGGCGGACAGAGCAATCGTGAAACTGTTCGCGATCCCGCTGCCCCTCCCAATGAGCTCTTAGGTCCCTAAGCTCCCGCAGCCGATTTCAAGCTCTCGAAATGCGACTTGTCTATTCGATCGAAACTCAAATTCTCTTGAGCTATGCGAATCGAGTCACGCCACAATGGCAGGATTTGAGAAGCTAGTGCCTCGCCCAAGCGACATCTCCGACATTCACGTTTGTGTTGGCAAGTTCGTCGATATCTCTTACATCGAACCCAAATCCTTCAGGTGTTGGTAGTCCTGCGACTTTTACTGCCACGATCACCCCGATAATGTGTACCGGTCCAGTGACATTTAGAGATGGAGCCGCGTCCCTGGGAACTGGAAGTGTAAGCAACGGTACCGCCACACTCGTGATCAGTGCCTTGACGATTGGCGTGCATAACATAACCGCCTCATATGGCGGAGACTCTACCTGCACCGCCTCCACCTCGGCACCACCACTGAGCCATGAAGTTCGGACCTTACCGACAATAACCGGATTAACGCCGAGTAGTGGCGCCGCATTGGTGCTTTGTGACACCGTTTGCACTTTCTGCAGGAGATGAATTTCGCAAAGTAGCGGAGGGTCTGCCTCCGGCGGTTTATTGCGCCCCAGAATACGTCGCGCAGGCGCAGGAACTTGTGGATTTGAGCGCAAACCTGACCGACCAGCAGAAGATGATTGTCGAATATTGGTCCGACGGCCCCTACACCGAACAACCGCCCGGACACTGGATTCGACTGGCCGAGTGGGTTTCTGCCCGTGATCATCACACACTCGATGATGATGTGAAGATGTTCTTCGCCCTTTCGAACGCAATGTTCGACGCCGGCATAGCCGCATGGGATATGAAGCGAGCCTACGATTCAATACGCCCGATTACCGCCATTCCATTATTGTATAAAGGCAAGACCATTCGCGCTTGGGGAGGGCCGGGCAAAGGAACGGTCGAGATGGACGGCTCGCAATGGCTTCCTTATCAACTGGCAACATTTCCGACTCCGCCATTCCCTGACTACGTTTCTGGGCATAGCACTTACAGCGCCGCCGCTGCGTATGTTCTCAATGCTTGGACCGGCAGTGACCGTTTCGGTTATTCGGTAACCCTACCCTCCGGCAGTTCAATAATAGAACCAGGGGTAACACCTGCGCGTCCAATCACCCTCGAATGGCGCGCCTTCACCGCGGCAGCGGATGAAGCCGGCATGTCGCGCCGCTATGGCGGCATTCACTTTCGGCGTGCCGATCTTGCCGGTCGCCAACTGGGACGACTGGTGGCGGGAAAAGCCTGGACGCGAGCACCGAGCTATTTCGACGGAACAGCAAAACCACTCGTCCAGCAACAACTAATGACTCGCGGCAACATAGTAAAGGATGAAGGTGGTCGCTAGTGCGTTGATCCCTGCAGTGCAGCAGTCCAGCCACGCACCCTTAGTCTCGTAACATCAACAGAACGCTCATGCCCCTGATTCGCCTGTCACATTTACCTACGACCGTGATCGCCTCGTAACCCCAACACGTGAGGGGAGAGGCTCGCGGAGTGCGGCCTACAACTCCAATGCCATTATTCGATCGCTGTCGGTATTGTTTCGTGCAAGCAAGTATGGAGAAGATAACTGTGACGAGTTTAGAGACAAAGCAAATTTCTAACATTGTCCCCCAGGGCGCCAACTCTACTTGAGGTCTGGGAACTCAAGGAAGATGCGAGTAGATATCCCATGGAGAAAATATTTAGGAGTAACGGTGGCCAGGGACGGTTTTGGGCAGTGCGACACACTGGACTTCGCGTCTCTACCACGGGCATTTGTTTGAATCCGAAACTGGATATCAACGGCTTTACGCGAGAAGATGCTAACGGATGAGATGGAGCGGGTCATAACGTCGTTGGACCGGACCAGATCAGGTCTATCTACGGGGCTTCTTTGGGTGGTTGTGTGTGGAAAATGTTGTTTGGAAAAAATACTGAAAAACACGTTCCGCTGTTGCCGTGTGTCTTGCTGCGAACGCGAATCGTCCCTCGAAGGCGGCTAACGATCACGTTGGTTATCCACAGACCGAGTCCCACACCCTGTTCCCCTTTTGTCGTAAAGAATGGATCGAAGATGTGAGAAAGATGATGGGGAGCCATCCCTCTGCCATTATCAGCGACGGTAACGCGAATGCCGTATAACGAAAAGTCACTCCAAGCTTGCGAACTGCTAATACGCACGGTGATTGTTCCATGATCTTCAATGGAGTCAATTGCGTTGATGAGTAAAGTTGCAAATACCTGACGGAGTTCGCCCGGATAACTCTGCAAGGTACCATCGAACAGGTACTGCTTGGTCAAAGTGATGTGCTTTGTCCGGATCAGCCCGGCGTAGAGTTCCGATACTCCATCCAGCACTTCTCTGACACCAACCTCCAGTGGTTTGTCTGAGTCACGATAGAAGCTCAAGGACTGTTTGGTCAGATAAACAACGCGTGAGAGCAGCTTCTCGGCTTCCAGGATGTGCTGCCGGTTTTGCTCGTTGAGTTCTGTCGAAGACGACATTAACATCAGCAGATTCGACATCGCCTGCAAGGGATTATTAATCTCGTGGGCCAAAGATGCCGCCATTCGTCCGGCGACCGCTAACTTTTCCGATTTAATTAAGGCCGCTTCTGCTCGCTTGCGCTCCGAAATGTCCTCTATTGCTAGCAGGATCATCGGTGAACGATCATGAGACCCAAGTAGCATGCGAGCATTGAGCAGCATTGACCTCCGGCCGACGTTGGGCCGATTCGACTCCACTAGAAAGTCGCTTATCTCGCTCTTGCTGTGCAGCAGCTCTTCGAGCGCTGTTCGCAGTTCAGGAGTGTTCCACAAACCACTGCTCAGACTGTACAGCGAGGCACCGATAACCTTCTCAGTCGACAAATCGAATACCTTTATATACGAGTGGTTTGCGTCGACGACTCGAAAATTAGAATCAAGTACTAACAACGGTTCCCGTATTGTGTCCATAACTTCCCGGAGAAAAGCACCTGATTGCTTGAGCTGCTCGTTTGCTTTCTTGGCTATGTCGATATCCATTAAAACGAGCACCACTCCGTCAATTTTGTTCTCCAGCGTCCTGTAAGGATGAATTTGCAATGCATGCCAGCGTCCTTCCTCGTCTTCAACTTCGCGTTCTGCAGGCTGCAATTTATCGAGGACGACACGGATCATTTGGTCCAGATCGGGGACTCTAATGTTCAGCCGGATGTCTGAAACTTGCCGCCCCACATCGCTGGGAGCAATTTTCAGCATTCTTTCTGCGGTCGCAGTAAAACGACGTATGCGGAGTTCACGATCCAACATCACGATGGGGAGCTTTGTGCTATTTAACAGGTTGGAAATATCATTGCTTAACTCATTTAGCTCGGTATTGCGATGACGAAGTTCTTCATTGAGGGTATTGAGTTCCTCATTGGCGGATTGGAGTTCCTCTTTAGAAGTCTCCAGCTCTTCATTCGTACTTTGCAGTTCTTCGTTGGCAGAGAGTATCTCTTCGTTGGCGGACTGAAACTCCTCTCTGGTGGCCTCTTCAGATTCGATCGCTGCGTGAAGCGCCTCCTGAACTGTTGCGAGTTCCTGTCTTAACCGTTGAAACTCAAGGCCCTTCTGTGCGCTCTGGCTGGCTGATTTTGCATCCGGTGATGCGAGGGGTCTTGCTTCCTCGAAAAGGACCAGGAAAAAGCACTCATCTTGATGGTTGCTGTCCTCGCCGCCGAGAGGTACAACCGAGAGGTTGACGGTGCTCTCTTTCCCACTTTCGCCAAAAGAAACGTTGCTTTTGTTAACCGGGAGTCTCTTCTTCTTAGCTGTGCCGATCAAGGCACGCAATTCGCGTCCCAGTGAGTGCCTGGCCAGTTTCAATACATTTAGGGTGGGCTTGCCTGGCGCGGGCTCCAAGTAAGAAGCCGTTCTTCCCCGAAACTGCACAACCTCCATCGCACTATTGATAACTACTCCCACGGGAGCGTGATTCTTCAACACGATACGATCGGCTTCAGCAACGACATCTGCCTCCCGCGGTACTGTCCCTTCCGTCTCCGGCTTCTTCGAGGGAGCGTTCGCTCCGCTCGGAATCGGATAGTGAACTTGCGAAAAGTCGTAGTGCAGCCGGGACGCAATTGGATTCTTCCCGTAGACCTTGTGTCTCTTATCTGCGACGGCAAAGAGTGAAGGAAAAGCCGAGATGCTTTCAGAACTTCCTAAAAATAGAAACCCGTGGGGGCGAAGGGCATAGTGGAGTATAGGGATTACCTTTTTTTGTAGACCTGTCCCCATGTAGATGAGCATGTTTCGGCACGCGACAATATCCATTTGAGAGAAAGGCGGATCGTTGGCGATATTCTGCCGGGCGAAGACACACAAATCGCGAACCATTTTGCTTACCCGGTAGCCGTCATCTACTTTCACGAAAAAACGCTTCAAACGCTCAGGTGCAATCTCTTCGACAATTCGCTCGCCATACACTCCGGTCCTGGCTTTCTGAATGCCTTTGTCATTGAGGTCGGTTCCGAACAGTTGGATATGGAAGTCACCGGCGCGTTCGCCAAGGAATTCAAGAAGAGTGATAGCGAGAGAGTAGGTTTCCTCCCCGGTGGAGCACCCGGGAGTCCACATCCTGATCACACGCTTGCCACCTTTGACAATAGCGGGGTAGACACATTGCTTCAAAGACTCGAAAGCCTCTGGATCGCGGAAAAACCTGGTGACGTTAATGAGAACGTCGTCGTATAAATTACCCGCCTCTTCGGCATGATCCTTGACGTATGTCGCATATTCTCCCAGTGATTCAAGTTTCAGAATCGCCATTCGTCGCAGCGCTCGCCGGTGGATCGTGTTCGGTTTGTACTGGCTGAAATCGACTCCGCTGCTTCTGCGTAACAGTTCGATAATTTGGATGAATGCATCCTTGGTTGCCTGCGGTTCTTCATCGATTGTCACGTCGGCAACTGACTTTGCGTAAGGGTGCCGCTTGATCCGGTCAAGTTCGATGGCAATTCCCCGGGGTGTCAGAACGAAGTCTATGCACCCAGACGCAATAGCGCTGCGAGGCATACCATCGTATTTTGCTGAACTGGGTGCTTGGGCAAAGTTGATGCCGCCTTCCGCTTTGATGGCCGCAACGCCCGCCGTCCCATCCGAGCCCGTACCTGAAAGAATGATTCCAATGGCAGCGCTTTGTCTGTTCTCAGCCAGGGACCGCATAAAAAAATCAACTGAAAGATGCTGTCCCCGCTCCGATTCTCTCGGCGTCAGCACGAACTTACCTTGCGCAATCGCCATAAAGGCATTGGGAGGAATCACGTAAACGCGGTTGGGTTTAATCTCGACGTTGGACTGTACTTCCTCTACAGGCAACCGCGTTATCCTGGAGAGGATTCCAGACAGCATGCTGTGATGTTGAGGATCAAGATGTTGCACTAGCACAAACGCCATTCCAGTGTCCAGCGGTAGGGTACGAAACAATTCCGAATAAGCTTCCAGGCCACCGGCAGATGCGCCAATAGCGACAATGGGAAAGAGAGCACTTGCAGGTGCCTTCATACGTGCATTGTCATCGGATAAAGGCTTGGTTCTGCGGATTTGGTTTCGATTTTTGGCCGCCATTGCTATCATCTCCGCGGTCGAGCACAAGCGAGTCGGAGGGATTATAGTCTCGCTAGACGTGTCCATACCGGCGCGCCGCGGTTTCGGGTTGCTTTGGCTGAGATGCTTCCCGGCGAGCTATGGATACAGCAACGTGTTCGCGTGACTCACACGATAGTCGTAGAGGACATCCAGAAGTTTCGGACTGAGTCCGATTCTACTTAGCTGGATAAAACCTTGGAACTCGCAAATCGGAGGTCATACGCTGGCGGCGCCGGTCCACGGCTTCGCCTATACGCAATGAGGCGTTGAAGATACTTCCCAACCGCACTAAGCCACCTAACCTGTAGTCCGCAAGCGCATGTAACCCGACGGATGCTACGCATCCGCATTCAGAGCAGTTGGGATTGCCACCAAACTGGCACGGTGTAATGCGCGCTTTCAAGTCAGCGGAAATCGTCTCCGTTGACCGGGCAAATGTACACTGGCCAGGTGAAGACGGCGGTTTCATAAATCCGTTGATCGCTCCTGCGATCATGTCGAGTTTTTTGAACTCGGAACGCAAGGCAAGTAATTCTTCAGTCACTTGCTGACGCTGTTCCCAGGAAAGCCTTTCTTCTGATATTTCGCCGATTTGCGGAGTGTACAGGCTGAACCAGATTCGCTTAACCTCAGGACGTGGTTCCCAGAACTCGATGAACTTGCGCAGATAACCCGGCCGGACGAGTTGTGATGTGACCGTACAGTGGATCGAGAACATCTTGGTGTGGCCGGCGAGGTTCGCCAGAATTCTCTCGTACGTCGCCGGTTTCCGTCGCACATCATGCTCTGCCGGCAGGCCGTCCACCGAGACAGTCACGTTCAGCAGTGGCAGCTTCGCCCATTCCAGCGGAATTACCCGGAAGGCGCTGGTCACCACCTGGACGTGAATCCCGCGCGCCATCAAAGCGGGTAGAATTTGGTCTAGTTCACGGTAGCGGACTAATGGGTCGCCACCCACAATGGAGAGATGTAGCGGTTTTAGGTCGTCAACTATGGCGAGGACTCGACGTACCAGTTCGTCGCCTTTGAAATCAGCCAATTGACGGAGAGTAACGCCCGCATTGCCAATATGCGTATCACCATAGGCATAGCAACCGGGGCAACGCAGGGGACACTCACGCGTGATCTCAATTGACAGGAAGGGACGTCTTCCAGCGAGGATCTTGCCCCACCCTTGTATGACTTCTTTACCCTTCAAACCTTCTCCATTCCCGTCGAAGTTATCCTCATTAACCGAGGTAAATTCGACAGACTTTGATTGGATGCATGTTTCCTGGTGTTCTGTAGCTCTGTTTAGTTGGAGGAATATCCGAGCCGAGCGAACGAAAGTGCGAGGGTTCGGTTTGTGTTAGTTGCGGAGTCGTTCCGCCTCTCTGATTTTACGTCCAAAATCCGACGCATCTTGTTCTTCAGGGTCCGGCCGCGTAGATACCGGCAACACGGACTTGTGCGTCAGAGTTTTTACGATGAATTTCGGTCCTCCCACCAGGAATCCGATCAATTGTTTCGGACGCTTCAACCGGATGTCGCTTGCCAGTTGTTCGGCGCCTGGCACATCGCTTCCTAAGTCAATCAGAACGAGCCGGTACAAGCCTGAAGCGAATTGCGAAATTGCGGAAACGGCGCTCGGGGCACAATCTACCGTAGCTCCAAGATTTCGCATTGTTTGCGCTCGCGACGCGCGAGTGTGTGTATGAACGTCAACCAACAGAATAGATTGGATCGAGTCCTGTTTTGCAACAGCCGATACGGCAGTATTCATATGTTTTCCTCAATGGGTAGGAACGCTTGTTTGAATGAGATGGGAAGGGCGCTGAGATCAAACTCAACGCCTGATTCGATCAGAGCGATTGCCTTCTTCGCGAGTGCATCGCGCTTTGCGGCCAATTTGGCAACGACCTGGGAGCAGTCCGCTTCTGAAGCGAAGCTCTCGCGGTTTTGGGAATGAACAATTTTTCGATCATAAAGATCGATTTCTCCGAGCAGGTCGCGCAAACGATACTTGCTGTCGGATTTGTTCATGGAAGGTCCTTTATTGTGGTCAGTTGAGAGTCATGGCCGATAGGCAATAATCGGCAGGATACCCGTGCGTGCCTTGCAGAAGGCCCGAGGAGACCGAGAAAGTCAAATCCGGATCGCGATGAAGTCCTAGCGAGACATGCTTCGTTCTCAGAACGAAGCATGTGATGCAAAATCGGCTTGCCAAATGTTCCCTCCGCATCGCCTCTATAATCGATGGTCGCGATGGCGTCTCATATGTTCGTGCATGGGGTTTTTATCGACATCCTTCGGACATGCCAAATTGACGCGTAAAGGACGATCATCCAGTATCTTCCCATCGAGAGCTGACACGGCTTTTTCTGCATCAGCTTCTACCTGCATTTCAACAAAAGCAAATCCTCTTGGTGCTCCGCTGTTACGGTCCTGAACAATGGTTACGCTCAATATTGGCCCGAAAGGGACGAAAATGTTTCGAAGCATCTCTCCCGTGGTCGTGCTCGCGAGATTGCCTACGAAGACGTTCGTTCTAACGGCCGGATCCGGCATCAAGCGCTCCTCATCCATCGTGCACACGGACCTGCTTCACGCCTGTACAATCTCGTTGACCACATGTGCTGCTGGGTCGTCATTGTCCGCTGGTAACGCCTCGGCACGGACCGACGATTCCTCGCGTGTGATGGGACTGGCGTTCGCCTCAGTTAGGTCACCACTGATACAGCAGTTCCCGACGTGTTTGCCAATTGCCGTAAAAGCGTCATTGATAGCGTCATGCATCTGTACTGACCTACGAGTCATGGTTCTGGCGGAACGAGAGACCATGAGACAAAGTACGAAGCGATTACTTACTTTGTCTGTGGCACGAAACACGAGATTGGAACGCATATGGACTCCCCCTGTTGTGACATATGTCAGACGGGCCAAACTGTTGCGCTTGCCAAAACAGCACATGTCCGGTGACGCTACACCCGCAAACAGCAATCCTTGCTATAACGACTCACTTTCGGGAGTTCTGTCCGTGATAGATGGAATCGACAACACCGGCTGAGATTTCAGTAAGATCAAAGAGGCTGCGAACGCAGTAAGGCAGACCACATCGACCCAGAGGGTTACGCCAGCCGGGAACCTGAAAATCCAGATCGGGTTGAAGAGGATCGCAATCAAGAAAAACCCAAATGCCCAGCCGTAGCAGTGAGAGCGAAACGCCTGCCTAACAACAATGATCGCACCCCAGCAAACTACAAAGGCCAAGATCAGCCGGTAATCCAGGGAGCCGCGCCATAGCACAGCAATAAGCAAGGCCACGATTGAGAGGTACTTCACGATTTTGGTTGCCATTCGATCACCTCATTCTTTCTGACTCAGAGCCTTTTCGATCCCTAGGTGAGATAAAGCGTTCTCACCTAGCCGTAATAGCGACGCGACGACACCCGATGAATGAATTCCTTCGGCCGGCTTAAGACTGCTGGTGCTTCTGCGTATGGCAAGTATGGCGAATGCTCCAGTTGCCACACCGTGAGAAAAAGAAAGAGCCTTTGCGAATCATGCCAGGGAGATTTGAATGCGAATGGTCATGCGACCATCTGCCTGACACTTAGGGCTGGCCCATGAAAACGTACGAGGCTGAAAGTCCGAATTCTGGGGCTCGAATCGCAAATCAACTGGTGTTCTTGCAAGTTGGTCTTCGCACGCTCCATCTCTACTTGTCTCATCGCAGCGATTTCGGTGCTTACCTGGTAGAAGGATGAGGATCGGGAATCACGGTATTCCGACGAAGACCTATCGACTAATCGTGAGAGCTCCTTACAAAGCAAGCAGTCCATATTTTCCTCCGGTAGTACTCGAATAGATGGCGAGGACGAAATATGCTCAGAAATTCACTGCTTCGAAAATTTGACAGTGTCTGGCACAACGAGAGGCGTACGACTAAGAGGGAAAAACTTCAGAAGGACTGACTTAGCTCAGAGGATCTGAAAGAGGGAGGTATTGTACCTCAACATTAACCATAGGCGCGATCCAGCTGATTGTCAAACCGCCAGCCTATCGCGCTTGGGCAAGTACCCGCTCAATTATTAAAGATTGCGAAAAGAAACTACCGACGCCGCCCTCCAGGCTGCCGCAAATGTCCTCGATCGTCATCTCGGCCACTGCCTCCTCCAAAGCGACGCCCACCACTACCAGCACTACTGGACTTGGGCCTCGCCTCATTCACTTTCAACGTTCGTCCCCCAAGATCGGAACCGTCCAATGCAGCAATGGCTTTATCAGCCTCTTCCGTATTTGTCATTTCGACAAAGGCAAAGCCTCTCGCTTGCCCTGTGTCCCGGTCTGCCATCATGCTTATTCTCTCGACTGCTCCATAAACTTCAAATGCACTGCGAAGTTCGGATTCTGTAGTGCTGTGCGAAATGTTGCCGACATACAAGTTTTTCATTGTTCCCTCTTCTCATTTTTCAAAACTATTCCAATCCCGGTTTTCTCGCTCTGCGTAGAACGTTCCAAGAGTTCCCTGTTGCGCTTCCGGCGGCTAATCCCCTGCCGGCGTTGGCGATTAAATCTGGATTTGTCGCCGTTGATTCCTGACATATATATCTCCTTCGACGAGGAAGTCTGCAGTTAGTTAGTTGACCATGGGTACTGGGAATATCTTGGCAATTCTCGGGTCAATGGCTTTTGGAAAACTGGGTCGTGTTGCCAATTGCGCAATTCGTGTAGAAGAAGAAATACCCTTGAGAGCAATTAGTTGGGATATCATCGAACACGTTCCTTTGTGGATTGCTCAATCGCGAAGGCGCAGATGCCTAGTGTGAACGTGTCTTCGAGGTCAAGTAGTCACCACTATATACTTTCCGCGAAGAAATTGGACTTTTTGCAACCGTTCTTCACCATCCCTTGAGAGTTGTAAGTATCTCAGATTGACAACCAATCGGGATGAGCAGGTTGGGATCAAGTTTAGCGTTAGTACTTCGAAACACGTTTCTTGCATGTTATCCGAGACCTGAAACAGACTAAGAATCTTTGTAGGCGGAACATCGTCCGGTCCATTAATTCGGCGTCATCGAACTCGTTTTAGATTGCGAGAAATTTGTGATGAGAGGACGTTGAGCTTGGAGACTGTACGCCTTAATGCTCACCTGTTTGGCTGCTCGCTGCAGTGTACGCTTTGATAGGTACACAAGGCGGTATCCATGCCTAAACAACCGTCGACGACAAAATGAATGAACCTTCTGCCGAGGCGAGAACAAAAGGTCACGCTCATGCGCGCAGCGGCGTTGGGACACAAACCTGACGTACCTTGTTTTGCAACTCGCTTTGCGGGAAGCCAAAGCTGTTGATCGAGGAACCCGAATGTATTGTCCTATCCAAGGGGCGATAATCTCTTGGTGCTGAACCTGCGCGAAAAACCGCTTGCACCAAAGCTGGGGACAGCCAACGCCGCAATGCCAAAACCTGCGCGGAGCGGAGATGACCTTCCCGCCTGGCACGAAGAACCGATCTTGAAAAAACAGGAAGCCTTTCGACTCTGGCAACCGTCCCTGAATGACTGCTTGCAGCGTTGCGCCCGCCAGAGCCGGAACCAGATTAAGATTGCGAAGAGCGACACACGATGCACAATCTTGATCTGTTTCTAACACTGGCGGTTGCGTTCATCGGCGCGGTGTCATTCGGATACTTTACCCATCGCCTCGGCTGGTCTCCCATCGTAGGTTACTTGCTGGCTGGGATTCTGGTCGGACCTCACACCCCAGGTCTTGTGGCTGACAGACATACGGCCGATCAGTTAGCTGAAGTGGGGGTAATCCTGTTGATGTTTGGGGTCGGACTCCATTTTCATCTGAAAGATCTAATAGCTGTGCGTCGTGTGGCGATTGGAGGCGCCATATGCCAAAGCACGGTTGCGACGTTGCTAGGTGCATTGACCGCAAGGCTCTTCGGATGGAACTGGTCAGCCGGTATTGTCTTCGGACTTGCCCTCTCGGTGGCGAGCACAGTTGTACTCACACGAGTTCTCTCGGATAATGGCCAGTTACAGAGCCCAACGGGCAGAATTGCGATCGGCTGGCTTGTCGTCGAAGACCTCTTCACTGTCTTCGTGCTCGTCCTTCTTCCAGTCATCTTTGTTGCTCCAACCGCAAGCACCTCCAGCCTTCCGGTTTCATTTGCACTGGCTGCGCTGAAACTTGTGATTTTCATCGTTTTTACGTTGTTCGCAGCTGGGCGCGTGATTCCCTGGATATTGAGCAAGATCGCCGAAACACACTCACGTGAATTGTTCACCCTCGGCGTTCTGGCAGTTGCACTCGGCGTGGCCGTTAGTTCGGCCTACCTCTTCGGTGTGTCGATGGCACTGGGGGCGTTCCTCGCAGGAATGGTGGTGGGACAGTCGGAGTTCAGCGGGCGAGCCGGAGCTGAAGCCCTTCCGATGCGCGACGCCTTCGCGGTCATGTTCTTCGTGTCTGTTGGCATGCTCCTCGATCCATATCAACTCATCGAGTCGCCTTTACTCATTGTTGCGACGCTCGCGATTGTGATGATTGGAAAGCCACTAACAACGATAATTATCGTCGCGTTGCTGGGCTACAGCTCGCGTATTGGCCTTGGTGTGGCGATCGCGCTGTCGCAGATCGGCGAATTCTCCTTCTTATTGGGCACGCTCAGCATCCAAGTTGGCGCGCTTCCGCCCGAAGCGATGAATCCGCTAGTGGCAGTAGCGATTGTCTCGATTATGCTCAATCCACTGCTGTATCGGACCTTGGGTGGCATGGAGTCCTTTCTGACACGGCCTCCCCGGTTGTGGCGTTTGCTCAACCGAAGGGCGGTGGCCCAGGGATTGGCGGAATTCCCCGAGAAAAGAGACATGATTTCTCCATACCTGGCTGTTGTGGTTGGTTACGGCCCAATTGGGAAAACAGTTACGCGGCTCTTGCGTGACAGGGGAATTGAGCCAACGATCATCGAAATGAACATCGACACCCACAAGAGCTTACGCGCAAACGGACACCGTGCGGTGTACGGAGACGCGAATCAACGAGAGGTCTTGGAGCAGGCTGGTGTAGGTACGGCAGCCAGTTTCATCTTGAGCACTTCCGGAACGGCGGGATTGAGCGAAGGAATTCGAATCGCACGACAGATCAACCCCAGACTACATGTTGTGTCGAGAGTTGATTATCTCAGACACGCGGACGCACTCCGAAAGGCCGGTGCCGATGAGGTATTTGCCGGAGAGGGTGAGGTGGCGCTCGCAATGACAGATAGCATTTTACGAAAATTGGGCGCTACGCCGGAACAACTTGACGAAGAGCGTGCGCGGATCAGAACCGATTTGTTCCGCGAACCCGCGTCTGAAAGTTAGAAGATCATTCCGCCTGATGCTTCTTTTCGCGAAGGAACGCCACAGCGCTGGGGCACAGCTAGTAATTGGCTTGGGACGCCTTGAAAAACGAGAAATGAACTGGCAGCGACGGAAGTACAATCGCAGTTCAGCAGACGAGATTGAACAACTGCGTGAAAATGGCTCGGAACCTGCACGTTCATGTCGAGTGATAGAACCTAGACCGACATCCTCTAGACCGAGCCCGCACTCAAGACGACAACGTAAGGACGAGGCAATCGCCCGCGATACACCCGACTGGTAAGTCGCAGAGGTATTCAAGCTCTAGGCTACTCCGTATCCACCTCTGTATCAGGCAGCAATTGCGGTGTTCACACAGAAGAACGGCGCTGCCAGCGCGACATGCGCCCAAAAGGATCAGTCTTGTTACTCTGCTCCGAGCCCTTCGCAATGTGTGGCGTGTGCCAGTTCTTCACGGTCAAAATCATTGGAAGTCCTCTCAGCAACTCTGAAATTGCAGCGGTTACAGTACGATTCAATATGAACCTGGCCGTTCTCGCTACTGTATTGCGCCCGGGTGAAGTCACTGAAAGTAGCAGCGACGGCTACAACTCCCAATGCCATTACGGGTTGCCTACTGTGATCGCTCTGAGTATCCAGAATGTCCATTGATGCGTCCTCCGGGTTTATGGGCGGAAGGCGGGCTTGTTTAACGACCTGGCCTTTTCTCCCGCAAGGCGGCTCTCCTTGGCTTCAGCATTCTGACGTGCGAGTTCACGTTGTGGGGCTTCCTGTTCGTCGAGTCGAATCGCTGTCGCGACGGCAGCCCGAGCCAGAATATCCAACTTCTTCGAAAACGCGATCATTCCAAACGTCGGTTCGTACGAGGACCGATAAAGATTGAACGAGTACTGCTCGTCCTCCCAGCAGGCGATGACCTTCTCGCTGTCGTTATAAACCTGAGAGGTAGAAAAGGTGATGGCTTTGCCAGCAGGTTTTGCCGCAAGTCCATACGTCACCGATATAGCCTCAATTACATCGGCGTCCGTCAGCCCCTCCGTTTGGTGGCGATCATAATGTACGACTATCTGGAAAAGCTCGCCGTTATAGAAGCTGAAAAGAAGTTCCTTCACCGAATCCGGTTGAACCGACGAGGAGCCAAGAGTGCGTCCGGGGTGCCACTCAAGCTCTTGGATTAAGGCTGGCCGGCTGTGAATGGTCTTCGCGTCCGATAGGTTCAATTGCGTCTGCGTCGCGACCGACGGGAGGTCCGATCCGAATCGAAAGCCTCGGTAAATCGACAAGTCTTGTGCTCGCATCGATGATGCAAAAAGCAGCGATCCCACGGCTATCAATGTCCACATAAAGGGCTTAGTCATTCTCATTTCCTCAGGAGCTCGTTTTGCGTCCAGAAAACCGAAATTTGAACGCAGTTCTTCCATCGACACAGCAATCTTATGTTTCAGATGACTCCGCCGATCACTGTTGTCGTTCTGCGAGAAGATCCGACTGTTTGGGTCGCTTGCGTACTAACCCTCTTGAGCAAATCTATTGAAAAGCAAACGAGGTTTGTTCCATAGCTGGACTCTTGGAATGATAAAAATACCAACACACAAGTCAAACTTAGACGCTAGACAATCGCTGAGCTGGTCAAAAAAGCTCATCTGAGCACAAAGATTTCGACCAGCCAGCGAGGCAGCTTTATAACGAGTCGCTCCCCGGGTTTTGGTTAGTAATAGATGCGATTGTTCTTATTGGAATATTTCTCAGCAAAAATAGGGACAGGACAAATGCAATGGTGCAAGCCACACTCACTCCGATGTACTGTGCTCCGGAAGGCTGAATGGTGAAGACAGGATTGAAGAACACGGCGATGGTGAAGAACACTGCACTCCAGATATATTTCTTCGCACGCATTGCCTGTGCCCCTACGGCCACGCCACTAGCGCAAATGATGAAAGCAAGCAGTGTCTGGAGGTTTAGCGTCGGCTTTAATGCAGCGGTAGTCAACAGCGACATAATCGCTGCGTACTTCAGAATCAATGTTCCCATGACAACTCCTTTTGAAGTCGAAGTTTGCGAGTCTCTACCCAATTGCCCAGGCGGACTGGGCTTGTGCGGTCTTTCGTTGCTCGTCGTTTTCCAATTGCTCACTTCGTTGAATATGCCGGGCGTGAGCCGAGATGCCGATATAAGGAACCAGGCCCAATGCTTTATGGGTTTCGACCTTAACGATCTCGACGGCATTAAAGTGCATGTCTTGTACTTGCCGCAGAATGCGACGTAGTGCCCTATCCAGAGTCTTCGGCGCCAAGGTCCCGAACGCCAACCCTTCAAGTTTGAGCACAGTGAAGAAGAAGTTCCAACCAGCAGCCGCGATACTGCCGCTCAAAGTTTCCTGGTCGGTAGTAATCAGGCGCCAGCTTTTTGAATACAGGGAGGTTTCAATCTTCAAAGACGCCAGTAACATCACACTTGCATGGATCAGTACCGTTCCGGGGGCGACAACTATGGTGTTCGGACTGAGCATGGTGAACCTCCCGAATCAGGCGGCTAAGAGGAAGGAACTTCAGATGGGCTGACTTAGTTCAGAGGATCTGAAAGAGGAGAGGACACTCGCTCATTTTTTAGATTAGGCTTATCGGGGGGAGTTGTCAAACCAGTCTATATAGATGGCGCGGTCGAAGATCGTGATATAGGGTCCGTGCTTTCCGATATCCAATGACACGAATGCCTGTCGCCGAGATTACATAACTATGACGGAGTCAATTGCGCAGCTCTGAAATAATTCGAGCATGGTTGGTCGGCCCGTCATTATTCAAGGTGGTATGGGCGCAGGCGTCTCCAACTGGCGACTTGCCCGTGCCGTTTCTTCTTTGGGTCAGTTTGGGGTTGTGTCCGGTGTAGGCCTGGATGTAATCCTCGCGCGGCTTCTGCTAGATGGAGACTTTGGCTCGCACATTCGGCCGGCGCTCGATCATTTTCCGGTTCCCTGAAATCGCCGAACGAATCTGGCAGAAATACTACATTGCTGGCGGCAAGGGTCGGACTACTCCTTACAAGCCGCTCGCGATGCACGCGAAGGACACTTGTGTCGAGACAACAGAACTCGCGAGCGTGGCGAATTTTGTAGAAGTGTGACTTGCCCGCCGGGTCATGAAAATCCCGTTGGGATCAACTATCTGGAACGCTGTAACGAAGCAGACAGGGATTATGGGCCAAAGCTATCGGTTATCTTGGGAAGAATTAATGAACGCCGTTTCTCACGGAATCGGCCTTATTCTGAGCATTATTGCGTTCATCGTTCTCCTTGTGTTGGCTGTGAAACGAGGAACAGCTCTGTGCATAGTGAGCTGTGCAATCTATGGTAGTACCCTCGTTAGCCTATACCTGGCTTCGATGCTCTATCACAGTGCTTCTTTACCTGGTCGAAAACGAGTGCTTCGTATTCTCGACCACGTGGCGATTTATCTCCTGATTGCTGGAACTTACACCCCTTTTTTGCTAGTCAATCTTCGCGGTGGATGGGGATGGTCGCTCTTTGGAGTTATCTGGGGCTGTGCCACACTGGGCATCGTACTGAAACTCCGTTTTACTGAGAGGTACGAAGTTCTGTCTACATCCACATATATTGCGATGGGTTGGCTGGTGGTTATTGCTATCAAGCCCCTGATCACCCATGTTTCTTTCACAGGTCTGGCATGGCTGCTTTCCGGAGGAGTCCTGTACACGGTGGGCGTAATGTTCTTTGCATTGCGACGAATTTCTTTTGGCCACGTCGTATGGCACCTGTTTGTGATGGCTGCAAGCACATGCCATTACATGGCGGTGATGTACTCGGTTGTCCTAACGAGTAGAGTTCGATGAAACAATGGATGCATCATCCTCTCAGGAGTGGTTCATGTTGCTTTCTCGGTGAACACATAGCTAGATGACGGTGATAGCATCCGTAGACAACCTGAAAAATCCATGCAACCTTCATTGATCTTGCGCCCGCTGCCGGCGTTCGCAACTTCCGTGAGTGTCAAGCCAGTCAAGAAGAGAGCGCACGCTGGTTCGAGCCAAGGCGATCGAGGAATCAGCAGCTCCGTAGTAGATATTCACTGTGTCGCCATCGGGATTCATCGTGTATCCACAGGGAAATACAACGTCATGGACATCACCCTGGCGCTCGTACTCGGCTTCAGGGCCGAAGATCCAGGAATCACCTCGGCGCAAACATTTGTCCGGTTGCTCAATATCGAACAACGCCAAACCCAGCCGATACAAACAGCCCGAAGGTGTCTGCCGAACTCCGTGGTAAATCACAAGCCAACCTCTGGGCGTTTTGATCGGCGGTGGTGACATGCCAATCTTGTTGGCATCCCACCATGCGCCTCGGCGGGCTTCCAACATCACCTTATGGCTTCCCCAGTGGCGCAGGTCCGGGGAATATGAGATCCAGATGTGGGCTCCGAGCGCCGTCATGGGTCGATGAATAAGAGCCCAGAAGCCCCCGATCTTATGTGGGAGCAGTGCAGCATCTTTGTCATCGGGCGACATAATTACGCCGTATCTTTCAAAAGTCTTGAAGTCCTTGGTAAGCGCCAAGGAAACGCCGGGACCACCTCGGGAATAAGAGGTATACACGACAGCATATTGGTCCAGTTCCGCCACGTAAGTTATTCGAGGATCCTCAATACCCCATAACTCCTCTGGATATTGATCGGGGTTCGGCATAAGCGTAGGCGCTGAATCAATTTCCCATCCGTCCACACCATTTAAAGAGCGGGCGGCACAAAGGTGCGAGAGGCCACGGCGGTCTTCTACGCGGCAAAGCAATAAAGTTGTTCTGTCCGCGAGCAGTGTCGCGCCCGCATTGAAGACACTATTAATCGGATATGGCCAGTCCTTGCCTGTCAGGATTGGGTTCGTGGGATGACGATGAAGAAGCGGTTCCTCGTGATTGTTACTTGCGTTCATTGGATCTCCGATGAAATGCGGGATACATCAAAGCCACCTCTGGCTGCTACTTTGTGTTTGGTGACAGGTATATCTGTATCCTCCAATAGACGCATGTCCAACAGCGCCATCAGGAATGACAGGGTAGACTCGGCTCCCTGGTTTTCGTTGGCGCGGTCGGGGTGCAAGCCATCCCGGCACCCGCCCGTGCTGGAATCGTAGAGAACGATCTGTAAATCATTGTCGCCGAGGAACCAGTTGAATGCTGACCATGCTTCTTTTAGCCAACGGTCGTCTCCAGTCGCACGAAATGCCTGCAGACATGCGGACACAACAGCGCCTGCCTCGATGGGCTGTTGATCAAAGCGAGCTTTTTCGCCGCCCTTGCGGTAGAAGCCCTGTGATCCGATGGGAACAAAGTGTCCTTTTGTTTCGCAACGCTGCATAGAAACAAACCATTCCAACGACTCCAATCCAGCCGTGAGCATGGCTTTATCTCCATTGTGAGAAGCGCACGCGAGGAGAGCCTGCGGTAATCGGGCGTTCGAGTAAGCAAGGACGTCTTCAAACCAGTCCCAGCCAGGTGAGCGACTGGCACGATAAATATCAAGAAGTCGATTTGCCATACCATCTCTTGTCTGAAGCGCAGCTCTGTCTCCTGGAAAGCAGTCGAGGTATTCTTGCAATCCCAGTACAGCAAAAGCCCATGCACGGGGACTGCTGAATTTGTGGATGGCAGGAATGGCAGATTCAAAGAGCCGGCCTGCGGTTCCTCTTAACCCTGGCGACTTGGAACGTCCCAGGACAGTTCCCAATCCCCACAACGCGCGCCCATGACTATCCTCCGACCCCTCGGCTTCGTGCCACTGGCGTTCGTAACTGAGAAAATTTCGAAACCGGCCTGTTGCCGGATTGAATGCGTGCCATAGAAATGCCAGGTAGCATGATGCCAACCTGGCCGACTCGGATGGTGCTGTCATGCCGAGCTGTTCCATTAAAATGGCCACAATCAAGGCGCGAGCATTGTCGTCGGTGGCGTAACCTTCCCGATAGTTAGGAACCGAAAAGACAGCATGCTGCAAGAGTCCGGTATGATCGGTCATCTGATGCAGGTGATCCAGTTTTATCGAAGGCAGTCTGTCCAGCGTTCGTTCGGCATTCAAATCCGAAAATGCGATACGTGGAGTTTGCATGCGGTCAGAACGAGCGCGGACAAATGTACTCATGTAGGACTGCGCCACTTTGCTCCACACCGTGCCGCGCGCATAAAAATAAGCACGTTTGCGCATAGCATGGCGAATTGCTTCATTGTCCAGAAGATCGATTGCCGCATCTGCAATCGCACTCGAATCCTTGAACGGAACAAGAACTCCGCGGTTGTCGTCCAGCAGTTCAGCTGCGTGCCAATACGGAGTAGAAATAATCGCTTTACCCGCGCCTAACGCATACGCCAAGGTCCCCGACACGGCTTGCTCTTCGTGGAGATAAGGCGTGATGTAAATGTCGGCCGATCCAACGAACTGGGCCATTTCTTCCGGGCTGACAAACCGATTGTGGAACATCACATTGCGTTCCACCCCAAGCTTCCTCGCTAGCGCCTGCAGTTGGAGGCGGTATTGGTCCCCCTCGCGACGCCTGACGTGGGGGTGTGTGGCGCCAGCAATGACATAGATAGCTTCCGGATGTTTGGCTACGATGCGCGGTAGAGCTTCAATTACATTCTGAATCCCTTTATTCGGAGATAGAAGCCCGAATGTGAGCAATACGGCCTTGCCTTCTGTTCCAGAGGCGTCCTTGTAATAGTTGGGATCTCCAAAAGAGAGGTCGGGAACACCGTGAGGAATAAGGTCAATCTTTTCCTCCGCAACACCGAAAACATCTTGCAAGAAGCGCGAGGAATGTTCGCTCATGACGATGAGCCGATCCGACAAAGCAGCAATTTCATTCATGACACTAAGTTGGTTGCCGTCCGGTTGGCGGAGAACCGTGTGCAGAGTTGTCACCACTGGCATCTTAAGGCGGCGTAATAACCGCAAGATGTGGCTGCCAGCCGTTCCTCCGAAAATGCCGTACTCATGCTGGAGGCAAACTAGATCAACATTGCTGAAGTTAAGAAAGTCAGCGGCATCTTCATAGGATGCAGGGTCCATCTCTATTAACTCGAAGCGAACGCGGGCGGGATAGCTATAGCTCGATCCAGGGTCGTTGACCGGAACAGCCAATAGTTGAGCGGTTGTAAACTCTGCGCTGATGGCGTCGCACAAGTCTGTAGTGAAAGTTGCGATTCCACACTGTCGCGGAAGGTAGTTCCCGACCACCGCAATTCGGCTTGGATGCGAAGCGCCGGATCTCAACCATAACGATGCCGCAAGCTTTTCTTTGAATGCCGGTGTACGAACCTTGAGTCGAACTGATGATCTTTTTAACGATGTACTCTCTGGCAACGACATTCACATTTCCTTTGTTTGAGTAAGGGGTGTGAGGTTCTCACGCACTTCATGCGTCTTGACTGCGATTGGCCATCAAGCTCAGCAGTCCATATGCGGCGTGCTCGCGAACAAGTAATTGACTAGCTTCTTACCTATTAGTTACGGACTTTGTAAGCGGTCCAATCGTCAATCATGCAATCCACGATGTCGCGCCCGAGTGTTGCACCATTCCATTTGCATTGCCCGCAGGTCAGCTCAAACACAGAATCATGAAGCTCGTCCCGATTCTCGCGCTCGGTGAACATCGAATTGACGATTGGCCAGTTGCAAGATGGACACGCAAATATGGCAGTCATCACGTTACGCGGCAGCGTATATGTAAGCCCTATGCGCCCGCGAAAGTCCGTCTCTTTCGTTGTCATTGTGTTGTCCAGTTCACTTGCCACCTCACAATGCGGGTCCGCAGTACCCAAGGCGCTTTGTGGGGCTGCGGTCAAATAAATACCTGCTTATGTATATAGGTGCGTCATCAGTGCATCGCCGAAGCGATCTTTCTTTGCAGGTCTTTGCAGGTCATTCGTACGAGTGTCGCGCTTACACCGCGCTCCTTTGTCCTCTCACAAGGTTGAAGATCAACACTACCAGCGCCACTACCAGAAGAATGTGAATGAGGCCGCTGCCAAACATGGAAACCGAAACCAAGCAGCCACAGGGTCGGAAGAATCACAAAGATCGTCCAAAGCATATTTACTCTCTTTCCGCGTGGTGAGCACCCGAGACCCGCCGTTCGTCTCGGGTGCGCATGCGCAATCCAAGTAGCCAACTAGTTCTTGTTTGCTTCCGCTATGGCCTGCGCCTTGGCGCCTTTCACCGCGCTGAGGAATGATTCCGCGGCGGCTGGCGCCGCTACTTTGCCCAACAATGCGGCACGCGTGGTGACATGACGACCATAGATGGCCTTCATGGAATCGTCGTCGCGACGAATGGAAGCGCCGTTCAACGTGAGTCCGGCAAAAGCGCCTTTAGCGCGAGAGTAAGTCAGGATTTCCGTCTCCAGCTTCCAATTGGTCTCGGCGGAAGCATGGCGTCCCACCGGTCCAGCGGCAGCCGAGGCGTCCGCTCCCAGTTGGAACTTGCTCGCCAGCAACTGCTGCATGCCCTTTTCATTCTGGATGATCATGACGAGGTCCACGCCTTCAAGACCAATCTGCAATCCCCAGCTACCGCCGGTGATCGAAAAGAATGCCGGCGCACTCCATCCTCTGGTGGTTCGGCAAGTGGCCACACCGCGGCCATTCTGCCCGCCAAACACGAAGCCGCCCTTGATCATGTGCGGCACTACGGCGATGCATCTCGCATGTTCCAGCACTTCTTCCGGAATGCCATTGTCGGGTGCAGCCATGATCTCGCGCAGCACTTTGCCGGCATTGTCCAGCCGATCGGTTGACGATTCGCGGTCCGACTCCGCCCAGCCCAAATTGGCCAGACTGAGCAATATAACCAGCAATACCAATTTCTTCACTCTTCTCACCTTTATCTTCTACCTCGGCAGAGCGCCTCTTGTTTCCTGCGCGTCCATAGAGCACGAGGTGAGGATCACGTTAGCGGGTTACGGGGCAGGTGGTCTGAGCAATACTGCTCATGCCACCTCCTGAAATGAGCCTATAATTATTTACTACTCGGCGAGGCCCCGTATACAAAGTCTCCGAGGGGAGATACTTATGGCCACCAGCAAGCGCCCCGTCATCAAGGAAAAGATACGCCACAAACCACCGGTTTATAGCGAGGAGCCATTGCACCCGATCGGCAGCGACGTGGTCACATTGGGTTCTGAGTTCGACGGGTCGCCTGAACGCACTGCGGTTTTCAATCCCCACCTCTTTCTGGCCAAGCTCAAGAACGGGAAGACCAGCCAAGCGTTCCAGAACGGTGAATCCGTTTTTTCGCAAGGGGATCCCGCGGATGCAGTGTTCTACATTCAGAGCGGCAAAATAAAGCTCACGGTTGTATCCAAACGTGGCAAGGAAGCTGTTGTCGCCATCCTGCCGGAAGGTAGCTTCTTTGGTGAGGGCTCCCTGGCCGGCCAGCCGCTGCGCATGTCCACCGCCAGTGCCGTCCAGAAAAGCACCGTTGTCCGGGTAAACAAGCCAGTGATGCTAGATACGCTTCATAAAGAACCAAAATTCGCGGAGCAGTTTCTCGCCTACATCCTCTCCCGCAACATTCGCATGGAAGCTGACTTGGTGGACCACCTCTTTAACTCCAGCGAGAAGCGTCTTGCTCGCTTGCTTCTGCTGATGGCCAATTTTGGCCAGGAATCGAAGCCCATACCATTGATCGCAAAGATGAGCCAGGAAACTCTCGCGGAAATGGTCGGCACCACTCGCTCGCGCGTCAGTTTCTTTCTCAATCGATTTCGAGACTTGGGATTCATTGACTACAACGGCGGTGGCATGCACATACACAGCTCGCTGGTTAGCGTCGTGCTTCACGACTAGATAGTCATCGTCGGCCTACCTGCTATTTGGGAGTTTGGGATGCGAACTGCGTCCTTTGCTTCCTTTCGTGGGCTCTCGAAACCCCTGCAGCTTGCCGAACGCGGTATCGTTTGCTTGTTCTGCTGACCGTTCTTCGGAAACCATCTTTCTTGATACCCGAATCGTCTCCGCTTCTCTCGCGTTTGCGCGTCCGATGATTTGCCGATTTTCACCTGTATCTGCCATGAGCTTATGTCTCCCCTCTCAATTGCACTGTTGAACCGGCGCTATTTCCGCATCCGGGTGGTATTAACGTTAGGCACTGTTTCGGGCACAGGCAAACCGCTCCCCATGCCGGCGCCTGTGATTTGGTAATCCGTATACTCGATGGTTAATTCGGCATGGCCACCCAGTCGAATTGCAGTGACGCTGCGGTTGTGTGCAGGCAGCCAGAAATCGTTCACTTTCATGTATGCCTGCACAATTTCTGCCTTCTTTGTCCAGAAGGAAGGGTTCCTGGCTGGCTCGCCTTCTAATCGGATGACGGCAAAATCTTTTGCGTCTACCCAGATCCGGCCACGATAAAGAAATTTGTCTCTGGACCGAGGCTCCACTTCAAACACGTAACTTGCTCCAGCGCCGTCAATTTCGCAATCGATCAGCGTGAAGCGATAGTTATCTTCAGTTAACGCAGAGCGCTGCTGTATGCGGGGGGCCAGCGCTTCTTTCTCTGCTTCTAGCAACTTCTTGAATACTCGGTCAACGATAAGTTTGGAACCTGTCGCAGATAAAATCGTGAATTCCTTCGTGCCGGGTGACAGGTATTTCACGTTTACCGACATCTCCGCGCTACGTGGGCCACCAAATCCCCGGTAGACAGCCCGGTACACTCGGGTTCCCTGAAACCCGTGCAGCGACTGGGCGCGATGTAGGTTCATCTCAGTGAGATTACGCACTACCTGCTCTGCGGTGAGGGGAACAGGATCGACAGCAGGCGACTCATCCAGTGGCTGCGCGTTTGCGGACTGGAATAGTGCCAACTGGATCAGCAGCAAGAGAATGGCAAACTCAGGGCGAAAGCGAGGCTCGGTTGCAATCGGCTTTGTTACTCCACGAGTAGCGTCGTGTAGTTTCATATCGAACCTTCACTACCGCGATGTCTTACAGACGCAAGACAAGAGCGATGCATCTTCTTCAACACTTCAAGCGAGACGACGAACAGGATGATGGTAGCTACGTTGGCCGCCAGCATCACATTGGCTGGAATAGCCAGCATGATTATGGAGCCCATTACGCCCGCAAGCCCGAGGGAGACGGGAATCCAAATGAATCGGCCAGCCACATCCGAAGCAGCGAAAACGGCAATCGCTGCGCTCCAGGCGAGGAGCAGTAAAGTTACAGAATCACGAGCTGAGAACCAGGACATAGACAACATTGGAGGCCTCAATTCTAGAGCGTGTGTTCGTAGACTGGCATAGACAACGTGCCGCCAAGTTTCGGCATGAGCAGCATCCAATCTTCAGCGCTCAGATGCTGATCAATATTGACCGCTAGACGTGGGAATACACCAACAGCCGGTCACGCTGGCCCATAGCCAAAGTCATGCAAAGGCCTAATCCGCATACAATGTAAATGCAACAACTTAGAACGACAGCAAACGACAGCAGATGGCATGAAATACACTGTTCCTCCTCTGCGGAAAGGACACTACGACTTCCGATAGCGATTATCGTTGGTCTGAAGGAGCTTCTTGCGAAAAGATCACCGCTCCCTGTGCTGCAACCCGACGAAACCAGTTGACTATTGTTCTTGACAGAGTTAGTTGAAATGCAGGTGTTCCTTGGACCGAACCAGTCGATACCGCACCAGTAGCGGTTTTTCTGGTGCCGCCCTAGTCCCGGGGTGCGACCTACACGTCACAGACGGTGACACAGCGCGCACAACGCAGCATGAAGGTTCCATGAGAAAAGGTCGAAGCTAGTAAATCGCTCAACTGACGATTGGCGGGCGCTTGCCTCCGCCTGACCGTATTACTGTCCGCATCTGAAGCGCCTCGGTGACTGCCTGTGAGTCCTCATTTACATCGATCTCTACGATCTTGCCCCCACCGCATCTTTACAATGTGTACGCCGTGGTTTTCATAACGCGATCCATTGGGCAGCGCGTCGGTGTTGTCCAACGAACAATCACGGTCGTGTTGTGCGGCAGACCTTTCACCCACACATCCCGCACCGTCAACTTCATATCGGGCTCGAGCCTTTCCAGGCGAGCAAACCAACGTCCGAGTGCCTCGCGGTCGTGACGTTCTCACCCAAGAGCATGCCGACCACTGAAGCGGTGGCACACGTTGGGCACGCCATCCTGGTTAACCGCCCGAAGTTCCTCTTCGCAATCCGTTTGACGATGGCGTGATACACAATCCCTCTCCTTCAGCCTGTGTGTAGATGCTCATCGTGATTGACGTCAGCGCCAGGATGTTTCCCCTAAACACTGAGTTCGTTCCCAGAGTTGCCGACTTGCCAGAAAACACTACAGGCATTGGTGCCGTTGCCAGGACAACATGGCTGCCGCTCCCGGTTATGGAGCGTGGACAAGATCTGGAAGATAAACACTGCCTCCGGATTGCCCTGAGCATCGAGAGTAACTCCACCGGATACTGCCAGCGACGACGTCAGCCCTACCAAATCTCCAGCTACTGAAGTGCCCCTGGTGCGTCCTGCAGCATCGAGATACGCGGCAGTCAATGCCGCCTGAGCCTTGGCTGGTGCCGTCCGCACCGCCCGCCAATCCAGGTGGAAATCATGGCCCATCTCAAGCTGTTCCGAAATAGTGCGCCCCTTTGGGACCGGGAGAGTTCATCGGAGAAGACTGCATCATTGCTGCTCACCCCACACGCATGGCAACGGCAACAGCGATTACTCCGTGCACGGTTCTTAGGATCAACAAAGCGGAGATGGTGCAA
Source organism: Terriglobales bacterium (assembly GCA_035561515.1). Lineage (NCBI taxonomy): Bacteria > Pseudomonadati > Acidobacteriota > Terriglobia > Terriglobales > Terriglobales bacterium. Next base: position 80,192 of record DATMXP010000024.1, read on the forward strand.
GCACTTCACCAGCAGCACGCTTTGTCAGACTTGTTTGTTGCATTTCTGCTCACGCGTAATGCGCGCATCCAGGAAGACCTAGTCGACCAGTTGTTCAATTCCAGCGAGAAGCGCCTGGCCCGGATTCTCTTGCTGCTGGCTCACTTTGGTAAGCCTGGCAAACCCGAAACGATGATTCCCAAGATTAGCCAAGAGACCTTGGCCGCAATGGTTGGCACTACTCGGTCGCGGGTTAGTTTCTTCATGAACCGTTTCCGCAAACTGGGGTTTATTGATTACAACAGCAACTCAATGGATGTACACAGTTCGCTTCTCAACGTCATCCTGCACGACTAGTGGTATTCCCTCATGTCAAATCTCTGGAGAAGCTCTCTTTCATATAAGTACAAAGAAATCTTTGAGATTGCGTAGTCTCTAACAACAGATGACCGGTACTGCCCTATAAAAAGATGGTTCCCCATGCCCAACAAACCCGCGCACAAGATATTAGTGGTCGACGACGAAGCCAGCGTTCGAACTACGTCACCTGGTATTCAAGAGCAATTCTGCTCAGACGTGTGTTCAAGTAGCTGCTAAAGATTGATGCAGGCGAATTTGTCGCCTGACGCGATGCCGCGGATACAGCGTCTTGCTACGCGTCGTTCGTTTGCTGGTCGTCGTGTTGGGCCAAGTACCAATAACGGGCTTTAGGTCTTTCCTCCGTAGAAGAATAGGAGTCACAAATGAGAATCAACTTACGACAAGCTATATGGACGATCTCCGTTGCAGTTGCCGTTACTCTCCTAAGTACGCCGACACTCGCTTTCGCCCATCAGTCGCAGCAGGCTCAGGACCGCAATCCTGGTTACCAGATGGGATCTCGGGATGGAACCATCGACGGGCGCAACGATCGCGCTGCTGGCCGTCCTCTGAAATACGGCCCCGGATACAAGCACCCAGACCGGGGTTATCAGAAAAGCTATGGTGACAAAAAGGCTTACGAACAGGAGTACCGTCAGGGCTATCAGCAAGCTTACCAACAGAGCTATAACCGCCGCAGTTACGGGAGTCGTGCGGATATTGGAATCCATCGAAACGATGGACAGCAGCGCGGGCCTGGACAAAACCAGAATCCGGGCTACCAGGCCGGATATCGTGACGGTAACACAGACGGTCACAACGACCGTCGTGCAGGTCGAGGCATCAATTATGGGTTGGGATTCAAGCATCCTGATCGCGGCTATCAAGACAGCTACGGCGATAAGAAGACTTACGAACAGCAATATCGTGAGGCCTACCAGAAGGGCTACCAGCAGGGATACAGCACAGGAGGCTAAAAGCTGAAGGTTTAGCCGCCGTCGTGCCTAAGATTGGATACTGCTCATGCCGAAACTTGGCGGCACATTGTCTATGCCAGTCTACGAACACACGCTCTAGAATTGAGGCCCTCAATGTTGTCTATGTCCTGGTTTTCAGCCCGTGATTCTGTAACTCTATTGCTCATCGCCTGGAGCACAGCGATTGCAGTTTTCGCTGCTTCGGATGTGACTGGCCGATTCATTTGGATTCCCGTCTCTCTCGGGCTTGCGGGCGTAATGGGCTCCATAATCATGCTGGCTATTCCAGCCAATGTGATGCTGGCGTCCAACATAGCTACCATCATCCTGTTCGTCGTCTCTCTTGAAGTGTTGAAGAAGATACATCGCTCTTGTCTTGCGTCTGTGAGACATCGCGGTTAGTGAAGGTTTCGATATGGAACTACACGAACGGCGGGTCTCGGGTGCTCACCACGCGGAAAGAGAGTAAATATGCTTTGGACAATCTTTGTGATTCTCGCGCTCCTGTGGCTGCTTGGTTTCAGTCTCCATGTTGGCGGCGCCCTCATTCACCTTCTTCTGGTAGTGGCGCTGGTAGTATTGATCTTTAACCTTCTGAGCCGCCGGCAGCATGTGCGCAGAGTTGAGCTATTTAGCTCAGACACAAAAATCTACATGTGTCATTGTTTACTTCTGAGTGTGTGGAACAGAGCGGCGACCGCCGACTCATAGATCTCTTTCTTAGGTCGGGGCCGCCGTCAACGCGAACGGCCAACATCCAGCCAATTTGGAATTCTTTATCCGTATGGATGCCGTGGGACCTCGCGGCGGATCACGATTCAGCCTTATCTCGAACCGGAAACTCAGGGCAATACCTCCAGGCGAGCGGAGGGTTGTCCCAAAAGAAAGAAGGCAAAGATCATGCCTTTGATTCAAGTTCTCGAAGTACTGCTTGTAGTGGGAGTCCTGTTGTGGCTGGTGAATCGCTTCATCCCCATGCAGGGATCCATCAAGTCAATTCTGAATAGCGTAGTGGTTATCGCAGTGGTTCTGTGGATTCTCAACATTTTTGGACTCTTTCATTCCCTTTCCAGAATTCACGTTGGGAGTTGATGGACCACGGCGAAGGGGCCTGATACACGAACGCGAAGAACTTAGAACAACGTAGAACGGCAGACATCTGCCTCGAGGAGACACATTGAAAAGCAAGTTCTTGCTAGCAGCTGGAATCGTCCTGAGTTTGGGCGCATTCGCTCAAACCAATTCTCAGACAACCATGGCCGTCGAGCCCATGAACCCGACGCCTGTATTCCGAGTGAACGTCGTCAGCCGCACCGTACAGGCGGTCAACTATCAACATCGCAGCGGAGCAACGAAGATGGATTTCGCGGGCACGGACCTAATGCCTGCGGCCAAAGGTGAAGCCAAAATAGAAAGCAAGAAGGGTTACATCGAAATCGAAGTGGAATTCGGCAATCTGGAAAAGCCTACTACTTTCGGCAATGAGTATCTCACTTACATCCTGTGGGCAATCTCGCCGGAAGGCCGCGCCGTAAACCTCGGCGAAATCTTGGTCGGTGACAACCATCGCAGCAAGGTAGATGTGACCACCGATTTGCAGGCGTTCGCACTGATCGTTACGGCGGAGCCTTACTTCGCCGTGCGGGAGCCCAGCAACGTTGTGGTCATTGAAAACGTGGTTCGTGCCGACACCAAGGGAACGGTCGAGGCGCTCAATACCAAGCATGACTTCTTGGAACGCGGCGGCTACATCCCCACCGGCTATAACTTCGACCCGGTGGTCCTGAACAGCAAGTTGCCGCTGGAGTTCTTCGAAGCGCGTAATGCAGTTCGTATTGCGCAATCCGAGGGAGCCGAGTTGTACGCCAGCGATAGCTATCAGCATGCGATGCAATTAATGGCAAAGGCCGATGGCTATGCGATGGACAAGAACGCACCCCGGAAGCAGATGATCGCCGTCTCTCGCGAAGCCGTGCAGACCGCGGAAGATGCCCGCGCCATCGCGGTAAAGAAAATGGACGAAGTGCGCTTGGCGGACGAACGACGGGCTTCAGTGGATGCACAAGCAAAATCCCAAGACAAGGCGGATGAGGCAACATGGCAGAAGCAACTTGCGCAGGCTGATACCGCAAGAGCGGAGTCTGATACCGCCAAGGCGCAGGCTGACCTGGCCGCCAACCAGGCAACATCCGCCGCGGCAGTGGCAGCGGCTCAGGCCGATGCTGAGCAATCTCGCTTAGCCGCACAACGATCGGACGATGACAAAGCGGCCATGCGGGCCAGGCTGTCCACGCAGTTGAACTCGATACTCCAGACTCGGGACACTGCGCGCGGGCTCATCGTCAGCATGTCCGATGTTTTATTCGACACCGGAAAATATTCGTTGAAATCTGGCACGCGCGAAAAACTGGCGAAGGTCGCCGGCATTTTGTTGGCGTATCCAGGACTCAACATCGTGGTCGGTGGCTACACGGATAACGTCGGCAGTGAGGCAATGAATCAAACGCTTTCCGAGAACCGCGCTGCCTCGGTGCGTGACTACCTTGTGCAACAGGGAGTTCCAACGAACTCGATCACATCCAAAGGCTTCGGAGAAACACTGCCAGTAACCTCCAATGATAACTCCACCGGCCGGCAGCAGAACCGAAGAGTTGAACTACTGGTATCCGGTGAAGCTATCGGAAGCCCGGCTGATACAACAACGGGAAGCTTGCGCTGAGCGCACGTGGACCCCAGCCGGCAATGAGAAAGGTACTATCCATGAAAGCAATAGGAACCACCAGCACAGCCATTCTGGCTCTGCTCCTCGGAGTCGCCGCTCCTGCCTATGCCAGGCAGGAGCGTTCCGAAGCACGTCAGCAAGGCGAGCATCAACAAGCTGCACAACCGCACGCTCAACCGCAACCGTCACCAACTCAAAAAACCAAACCGGCAACGCAAGCGCAGCAAGAGCATCACCCAGCTCAAAATCAGAAGCAAGCACACGCTCAACTTCAGCCAAACCAGAATCAAAAACAAGCGCATGCTCAACCACGTCCCACACCAAATCAGCAGCACGCACCGCAGCAGCAGTCGAAAGCACAACCGCAGCATAGGCAGCCGCAGCACATCCGGCAGGCGGCGTGGCAGCAGCATCGCGCAAAAAGCTGGCAATCGGACCACCGCACCTGGCAACAGCGTGGCGGCTACAACGGCTATCGCATCCCCGATGATCGGTTCCGCGGATACTTCGGGCCGAGCCACGGATTCCGCATCCATGGCCTTCCTTTCCAGGTTGTCGGCGGATATCCCCGATTCCAGTACAACGGCTATTGGTTCAGTCTCGTTGACCCATGGCCCGAGAGTTGGGCGAATGACTGGTATGACACCGACGACGTTTATGTCAATTACGTTGACAACGGCTACTACCTGTACGACCGCAGATATCCCTCGACAGGAATTGCGATCAATATCTCGTTTTAGCGACATTTGTGCTGTCCCAACCGCACTGAAAGTAAAGTAAGGAGTGAATCATGTTTGGAACTATATTGATCATGATTTTAATCTTGGCGCTCCTGGGAGTATTCCCCAGATGGTCGCATAGCAGAAACTGGGGATATTACCCGACCGGAGGAGTGGGGCTGGTCCTCGTGATTGTGGTCATTCTCCTTGTTCTGGGACGGATTTGATTCGTAAACTTTCGAGATATATCGCAAGACGATATAGCTAGAAGCTGGCGCCACCACACTCTCCGCGTGGTGGCGCTTCTTCTTGTTCTCCTCATGTGCGGTGACGGATCTTTCGCGTCGCACTATGCATCGGATATTGCCGGTCACCCGGCTGTTAACCAGGCGGTTGCGATCGAGTATCCAAAGCTGCAAGCAAAGTTTGGTAAATCCGTTCGGTACGCGCAGGACAAGACTGCACATTTGAAAACAGAGTTTGGATTCGACACGGTGCAGGTCGCCCGGAACCGTTACGCATCGCAGCAGTATCATGATTTCATCGGGTTCCAAGTGTCGAAATCTTTGTTGGAGCGCGTCTTTCCCGTGGTATATGGAGTAGAACTCAAAGACGTGCTTACCCACGAGGATGTCGGCATGAATCGCAGAAGAGTCGATAAGATACGCGTGCTCAAACCAATCGGACCGCTAAAAGGATTGGCCTTCAACAATCCGACCCCGCAAACGGAAGATCTATATATCAAAAGCATCAACACAACCGTTGATCAATACCGGGCCTTTCTCGAACAGATGCGCACTGACTCGCTCCGATTGTCAGAACGTAAGTTCGAACGGACTCCGGTAGAGCTGCGCGACGAAGAAAGACCCGGTCCTCTGGCAGGGAGTTCTGATGTCGCTGGATCAGTTGAAGTCCGTAGGGCCGGATGCGGCTAACGAAGAACATGACGTCTCTTGTCACTGTGCCGGACTGCCTTCGATAAGATATAATGCAAGGTACATTCATCAAAACTAATGTTCGCCAGTTTAAGAATCAGCTTCGTAGACGGCTTACCTTCATAACCAACTCACTGAAGAAACTACTAGCGATCTTCGAGTCAAATGACAAAGATTTCAGATCGCAACGGATGTGCCCGTTTTGCGGACTGATCACCTCACGAAAGAAGACGTGCTGCCTGGAATGCGGCAGATCTCTTCAATCAATTTAGAAAAGACTCGCTGGTGGTTACTTGGTAGTTGGCGTGAGGGCGCGAGTTTCTTCTGGTGTGAGTCGAGAAAGATCGCAGTAACCGTAACCGCTTCGGCAGGCTTTCCAATTGCGCTGCTGCTCCGCGAGTTCCAGCTGGGTTGTCTCTGCCACCGTCAGTTTGGAGTAATCACAAGATTCCGAACCCTCTTTGCAAGCAGAGACATTACGCTGGCGCTCTGCTTCCTCTACAGCCCGCACTTCCCCGGGGCTCAGTTTGGACTGGTCGCAAGCGCCCCACGCTTCGATACAGTGCGAAAGATTCCGTGCGTGATCAGCAGCGGCTACCTTCTGCGATTCAAGATCTGTAAGCGCGGAATGATCGCAAGTCCCTATACCGTTCGTGCAATCGGAAACATTGCGTTCGCGCTCCGCAGCGGCCACTTCAATGGTTTCCTGCACGTTGAGCATTGCATGATCACAAGGCGTCGAGACTTCGATACACCGGGAAACGTTTTGCCGGCGCTCCGCGACCGCAACTGCACGGGCCTCTTGTGGACTCAGAATAGAGTGATCACACGGCCCAAATCCATCCAGGCAGGCGGCAACATTACGCTGGTGCTCAGCTACCGCCAACGCGACGGCTTCGGCGGTGGTGAGTTTCGAAGGATCACAGGACGGATAACCGCTCCGGCAATTTGAAACGTTGCGCTTGTGGTTGGCGCGGTCTACTTCGGCTAATTGCAGAGGACTCAACTTGGAGCGATCACATGTTGCACTGTCATTATTGCAAGCCTCAAGGTTGTGCGTGAGACCCGAAGTTTGTGTGGATGCCAACACGGGCCACAAGCTAACGATCAATAATTGAGTCCAGAGATATTTCCTAAACTTGAATCTCACGTTTGCCTCCTTCTGTGTACGAACATCGCGTCCCGAGGCCATGCTTAACTCTGCCGGTCAACCCTTTGACTCCGACTCGCAACTGCACGTATACACCAATCTCGCATCAGAACCACCGGATGTCTGAGCAGGATTGAACAGTGCTGGAGGCTAAATCTTGGGCGCTGCATCACACAAAGTTGAAGGCATAACAGCTAGCTCATCTACGCGAAGATTCTTTGCAGCCTGTGCAATTTTGAACATACCTGTAACTCTCGACTTGAGGAGATAGGCGAAATTTAACCAAGGGTAAGGAGGGTTTATTTCCAACCCATCGAAATACCAAGTGCTGCTTGTTAGACGGTGAACCCCATGTTCGAGAATCGCTTGCGTTGTTGCTTACGGAGGCTGGATACGATGTCCGTTATAGCCCAGCCTGATGAAATTCCGGACGAGTCTCCAGATGCTCGTTCCGTAAAACAAGGTAGTTCTTACGTTACGCGGAAGTGCGGCCATACCTCCTTTCTGCGGGCCTCGTAGAAAGATTCCCTATCACAGCGCAATCAGAGAAGGCCACTGCCGGCTAGTGCGACTCCCAATCGAGTAACGTATCAAGGAAATAATTTATACGATCTGCAGAAGGTGTTATCAATTGATCGGAAGCGGAAGAGCAGAAGCAATCGTGCGCGCAGCCGAGCGATATCATCACTGCCCCGAAATAAGATTGAAGTAGATGGCCATTAGTGTGACCCAACACCTACGGCGGAAGCTGCTCACCACCAACATCATCGAACGCTGTTTGGCGGAGGTGCGACGCCGCACGCGCCCGATGATGTGTTTTGTCAACGTCGCAAGCGTGGACCGAATCATCTACTCGATCTTCCACCGCTTCAACCTGGATAGAAATTCCGCACCCTCTCCACACAGGCAGCTTGGCGTCGCCTCGGATGCCTCACGGGCAGGTACAGCCGGTAATGACATTACTGTCCAACGTGACCGCACCATTCCGAGCCAGCGCTCTGCCTTCCAGATTCACGCCGGTGGTTATCGTGATTGACGTCAGTGCCAGGATGTTTCCCTTGAACACTGAATTCGTTCCCAGAGTTGCCGAGCTGCCTACTTGCCAGAAAACATTACAGGCATTGGCGCCGTTGGCCAGGATAATATGGCTGCCGCTCCCGGTGGTGAGCGTGGATGCAATCTGGAAGATAAACACTGCATCCGGATTGCCCTGAGCATCGAGAGTGACATCACCGGATACTGCCAGCGACGACGTCGATTTATAAACACCCGCAGTCAGCGTCTGCCCTACCAAATCTCCAGCTACCGAAGTGCCGCCTGCACGCCCTGCAGCATCGAGATACGCGGCAGTCAATGCCGCCTGAGCCTGGGCTGCGGCGCCGTCCGCACTATGGATCGCACCGCTTGCCAGTCCAGGCGGAAATCCTGTTACAGCCGTACCCGGACTAACTCCAACATCCTCAGAGATCAGGGTTGGACCGGTATTGGTGACGGTGGATCCGGCCAGAACGGTGAAGCCTCCTATGAACGGACAAAGCGCGACTGGGGCCACTCCACCGCCGGAGCAGGGACCAGTTGTAAAAGTCAGCTGAAATGGTGCAGCCATGGAGTTTCCGCCCAAGTCCTTGGCTCCGGTTGTCACCATGATCGTGAATGTCGTATTCGCGGCCAGGTTGGCGGAAGGCGTGATCGTGGCATTGTGACTGCCTACGTCATAGGTCACGCTGCCCGGCACACCTTCGATGAAAACCGTGTTGGAATTGATGGTGAGTGAATCCATTTGCTCAGTAAAGGTGATCTTGATTTGCTGATTCAGCGGCACACAGGTGGCGCCCGCAGCGACATTGACAGCAGCAATGGTCGGTAGAGAAGTGTCTGCGGTCGCGCGAGTGGTGAAAGAGAAATTGAAGGGTGCGGCAAGTGGAGTTCCGCTTGTGTCCCTGGCCCCAACAGTAATGGTCGCGTTGTGCGTAGTGTTGGGAGCGAATGCAGGCATAGGCTTAAAGGCGGCAATCTGGTTGGTCGTGTCGTAAGTGACTGTGCCAGTCGCACCCGCAACGATAAAGGTGCCGGTATGGATGCTTGCCGGATCCATGGGCTTGCTGAAGAGCACCGCAACTTCACGCGTGGTGCCGATTGCATCAGTTGGTGGGACCTCCTTTAATACTGTGGGAGGCTCGGACGCTAGTGGAGACGTAGCAGACGATGGCTTGGAAACATCGCTGCAGCCGATAAGACAAGCTATTAGCAGAAGATTGGTGGCAACCTGAGAGAACTGATGGATCGACATACGAATTCCCTTTCACGCAAATGGGGCGCCCATGACCGAAATTACGCCTGTAAAGCACGCTTTTGGGGCCGGCGTGGGCACAAAGCCTCAGGCCTTACCTGAGGCAGCAACTTGCGTGCAGTTTTCTTTGTTGCTGCTTAGCCCCGGCAGGATGGCCGCGGCTCCCTGCGAAAAGACGGATCAGCCGTCCTAGGCCACTACGAGCGCTTCATGTTCGTTCCATCATCGCGTTCGAGCCATAGCCGAACGGCATTTTTCAGCATTAGGCTCTGCAACCAACAACTATTCTGTCTCAATAAGCTACAAAAGACCTCACAAACATCCGAATTGATCTAACTCAATTTTGTCTCGCCACGATGCCGGTATTTGCGCTCTTCGTTTAGGACTGGGCGGGTATGCCTGCGGCGTCAGCCGCACCAGCGCCTGAATGCGCGGTGAAAAAGAAGCATGCTCCAGGCCGGCAATAGCTTCGTTCGCTTGTGGCTCAAGAAGACCACGCAGAAAGGGGGCACGCCGACGAAGGGATAGCTGCACATGTCTAGCCTTTGGAATAGAATTTGATCGGCTGACCAACTGGGAAAGTACCGTCACAACCACGTACAGAAAAGGGGCGCTGGCATCATGGCTCAGCGATCAGTATAACGATTCGGGGCAACCGCTTGGTCTACGTCCTCGCGGCTATGCTTCTGCTTCACGTGTAGCTTGAATGCATCTTCAATCGTCTCGAATTTATTTGGTGGCTGGTCCCTGTCAATGCTCGCATTGCAAACGGAACACCTTCCTGAAAGTGCTTCTCCGTGACGGCCCTTAAATGTAATTCTAAGTTCTGGTTGTGCCATGCTCATAGTGTCCCATAGGCCGGACCCGATTTCTACTTGGGCCTAAATTCAAACTGCACCACTATCTGAGTTCCGAAGCTTTTTGCGAGCGCTGTATTCAAGCGTAGTAGTTCTTATTCAGCAATCTTGGGGGAACTTACGATGCCTGTGAAGGAAGGTATGTTGCACGGCGAATTCGGTATACCGTGCTTCCGTTCATCAGATTCTACTGTCAGAGGGTGGGCGAATATGTAAAACAAACTGTACTTCTGTTGTGAGTCTCCGCGAGCGGCTGCTAGGTTACTCAAGCAAAGCTTAAGACCAACAAAAGTAGAGGCAGGTTCTGCGTCCCGTCTGGTCAATGTTGCTCATGGTGGTGCTCGATCGCTGCAACAATCACATGCCGAAAGGAGTCGAGATGGTCCAGCGCCTTGCATGAGTTCAATCTCCTTTTCATCTATCATTCGCCCGAATTACTTCTCCCAGAACGACGGCTCGCTGAAGGACGTGCCTGATGAAGGCCCAGCGTGTATCGCCATGCCCCTTTAGCCAATTGATCCCTTTGGGGTACGTGATGCATTTGGGAAAATCAATGCGTCTGCTGACGCTGTTTTGCAACGGAATTGTTGAAATCGTGATCTTTTCAAAAAACTGTGCACCTAGCCGAACATTTTTTGTTCAGTTCGTTCACACGGGTGTAGTTGAAAGTTGAGGGGAACCGCGCTTCCGCGCGTTGGGTACTACATGGATCCCATTGATACGGCCCGGATATTTTGTACAAGATCGACACGCGGCGTGTCCCGTTTCGTCTTCGAGGGTAAGAAAGATCAGGCCTTTCGCAGTTCGCGAAGATAACGTCGAGCGTTTTCTTCTCTTGCTGAATCTGTGCATAGAGACGATCAGGATCGGGTAGATTACTGCCGCTAAGGGACGTTCACCATGAGCCACAGATCGATGATTCCGCGTTTAGTTCGATAGTGCCGCGCGCGGGGTGTTCATGCACTGGTCTATAGCTTGTGTGCGCGTACGATGAACCGCTTCGGTGCCGGCCCTACAAAGTAGAACGGATAGCACGTCACCAAGGTGAGTATCGATTCGTCGGAGTCACTCAGGACGTCATTAGCTTCCACTCCTACCACCTTCGCCCAATCCACCTGGTAGCGATAGGTTCCAGCGAGAGTTGTCAACGTAACTTCATCGTCCTGGCGGACATTGCGCAACGCTCTGAAAAAGGTGTCCCGATGGCCTGCGATCACGACGTTCCCTAGCCCGCCTGGCAAGGCCGTTCCCGTTACGTGGCCAACTCCACGCCGGAGGGTCTTTCCATCGGTTCCTTCCGCGATGATCACGTCGATACCAATTCGACTCATCTCGATCCGTCCAATTATCGATCCAGAGGCGACGTTAACATGTTGAGCATCGACGCTTGCAAATGACATGGCCGCTAGTGCTTGCGGTGGTATTTCTGGGGATACTCTGGCCGAGAGTTTGATTGCCTGGTTCAAACGGCTGTTTTCCCGTTCTTGGAAACGCTTCGCGTCCAACGACGCAAAGCCCACAACTCCCAGCAGGGCTAGACCGAGCGCAAGAAAGAACCAGCGGGCTAGTCGTAGGATATATCGGCTTTGGCGAGTTAATACAAGGGGCATCTTATTTCCGTGTTTCCGGTGCAGTGCCGGCTGTGGCCTCCAACGGCGCAATGTACCCAGCGCGCGTAGTTACCAATAATCCGCCAGACACTTGCACCTCAATGGAGCGATATCTGCCGTCCCGTTTTGTGTTTGTCGGTATATAGGAAAGGGTGTACTGATTTCGAATTTCATGTGCAATACGTTCGCATATTGGCACGACTTCTCGTAAGGTTCCCGGGAAGAACGCCTCGCCTCCGCTGGCTTTAGCGAGTTCGCGGAGAACATGGGGATTCTTATTATCAGGATCATCTGGTTCGTAGATTCCGAGCGCATAAATGATGGCGTCGGACTGAGTTACCAGATTCAGCATCCCCGCCATGGTGTTCGAACTTGCATTGTCAGCACCATCGCTCACGACGATGAGGACTTTCTTGTCGCGATTACCCTTCTTCAGGTGCTCAAGTGCGACACTCACTGCATCGTACAGTGCGGTCTTGCCATTGGCTTTGACCGTGCCCATAGCAGTTCGCAGTTGATCAGGTTGGTCAGTAAAGGGGATGTCGCCGGGAAGCCCGAAAGAAACGTGCTCGTTAAAGTTGATCAGGAACATCTGATCCAGCGAGTTGCTGGAGCCGGCGAATGCCAGCGCAGCGGCAATTACTTCTGCCCGTTTGGGCCGCATGCTGCCGCTATTGTCGATGACCATCCCAACTGTCACAGGGACATCTTCATGACTGAAATGCCTGATCGGCTGCGGGACATGGTCCTCGAGAACCTTAAAATCGTTTTCGCCTAATCCGGCCACAGGATTGCCGCGATGATTTCTCACAGTCATATGCAGCACGACTTCGTCAACGCTTACGCTGATCGTGTACTGACCGTCATTCCCAGCGGAAACATCAGCTCGCTGACCCCAGGCTACTGTAGACATCGTCAACAGGCAGATAATCACGAAAATGGATTTAGCTGACGAGACCTCGCTGATCCGAATCGCGGTTTTCATGACACACTATCCGCAACCGCGGTAGGCTCTTTTTCAACAGATTGTGTGAGACTCACTTTTGTCCGGATGACCCGCATGGCGATCTCGGCGGCGACTTTCAGTAGGTAAACAATTCCGCCAACTATCAGCACTAGCGCCGATAGCGCGATCACCAGGAGCACACAAGCTGCGTATTCACTCATCATGAACATGGTGACCTCATTTGCTTCTTAGCGATCCTTCTCGATTAACGATCCGAAATTGCCAAATCTTGCGGCTGTACGTGCCGGCTTGTTTTCCTGGACACGTACAGCCCCAGCAAGGAAATTCTGCGCCTTACGCCACAGAATCACACTTGCTAGCGCACTAGGCGGAAGCTTTGGTGATTACACCAGCAGCGCCCAACGAAAGTAGCCCGAGGCATGCCAGGAGCGGCAAATAGCTCGCCGTCGCAGGCATCGGTTTGGGATCTTCCATTTTGGCTACTTCCACCGGCGGAGCTTCTACGGCCGCAGTTAGCGGAACTGCTTCGCCTGTCGGTTGCACGGCTTCAATAGGCGCCGTTTTGAGATCTTCTACACTGGCGATCTCGACCGGTGTGTAAAGCACTGTTTCGTTGCTGACCTTAGCCAACTCCACTGCCTTCACTTTCGGATACACAAATTCCTCGCCCCATTGGTGACCAGGATAGAACCATGCGCGCAGCGCTTCCGGTTGTCCCTCTGCACGTTCCTTGAACGTCATAACTGTCTTGTCGGTTGAGTGCAAGCGGTAATTCGGGATCGCCAGGATGGTGGTGTAAACGTGACTTCCATCCTCGCTGGTGATGCGTACGATGTGGCGGTCCGAGAGGGAATCCACAAGCGTGAAGACGTAAGTACCAGCTGGCAGAATCTGGGCGCCTACACCAGGAACTTCGAACGGCGCGCTGAATGTGACCACAGTCTTTTTGTTCCAGTCGTCAGCCGAAGCGCTCGGCAAAACGAACAGGCAAATGGCGAACACGGAAGTAACGAGCAAACATCTGGTGAAGATTTTCAATTTGTTACCTTCTCTCCAAGATTGGTTACCGGTTGCGCAAAATGCGCGGCGGGAAGTGCGGTAGTGGAGCCTGATGCGTCCGGGAACGCTGATGTCTAGCACCGGTTGGCTCCGCGCATGCGGAGACTCTACTCGTCACTATCGGTTAAGCAGCTCAGGAATACTGGTCTGTATTGATCAAATGACGATTTATCTTGCGAATCGCATGAGCAATGAAGCGAGAGTTAAGGTTGCTGGAATTTATTGCCTAAACGCATTGAAATAAATATTCAAATGTGAGCGCTTGTGACCAGACCCACCTAAGTCACAGCCAGTAATGTGTTCTCGTTACAAAGAGGCGCTGCAATGAACCGCAGAATCCAGTATGTACTTGTTCTTATTCTCTCTTCAGCGCCATTTATGTTTGGTGTTGCAGCTAGTGGCGGGGACCCCAAGCGCAGCGGCAACACAACGGCAGACAGCAGTCGGAGCGTTGAAACTCGCGAGGAAAAATGGGAACGTGACCCCATTGTATTTTCAGCACAAGACCGCGACGCCATTCGCATCTACTTCCGCGACACCGCTTCGAACCCTGCTGTCGGCCAGACAAAGAGCAATGGCCATCACCTGCAACGTAACGGCTTACTGCCGCAGAGACTGCAGAATCAAGTGCGGCCGCTTTCCAATGACCTCGAACTCCGACTGCACCCTCTTTATAGCGGTTACACGCGCGGCATGATCGGGCACGACATGGTGATAATAGAAAGTCGTACCCTTCGTATTATGGACATCATTCGCGATGCGACAGGCCACCGCTAGCAATGAGGATGGTTTTCGCGCGAACCGAGTGAGAAGAAATCCAGGTGCGCCTGACACGCGTTTGTCAATGGGTTAGCGAATGCGGACAGCCCTGCAAAATCTTGAAAACAGTGACAAGGAATCCTTCCTGGAAATGGATTGGACCTGCCAATCTTCTTTGCGGTTTTCCTGTTTCTTCACTGCATCCACTAACTGCTGCAATGCGTCCGCAAGGGACGCGCTTTCTCCGTGATACAGCAACCATTCTCCATTCCGTGCGATGGCTTGGACGGTGTAATGTTCGTTGTTGCCGTCACCTGAATTCGTCGGGCGAGCGCTTACCGCTATCGTGAAAAGTAGAGACGTTGGCACAGTGGCTCTTCCTCGTCGAGTTATGAGGCGATTTGCGGTTCCATGGGTATGGGACCGAGATTGTCGTAAACCTCACTCGACCAGCGTTCTGCTTCTCTTCGTTGCTCTTGTGTCGGCGGATAGATCTGAATTGGTCCGTGTCGATTTGGGAGTTTTGAAAACGCTTCTTCATGTGCCATCACGAATTCCAGCGCGTGGGCAAATCGCACCGAGTGGTAATTATTACTGTAGCGTAGGCCGATGGCGTGAGACCAAAGGGGCCTTGGCCAATATTCGCAGACCAGATTCCAGTAGCCCCAGAGTGTGGATGCCCAGATTAAGAGAAAGTCGAGCGAGCCGTCGCTGCCGGCCTGGTATTCAATATGAATCAGCCCTGAGACGGAATCCGGCATGAATTCATCCCAGCTCTGTATTACGGCATATCCCAGGGCGCACTGAAGCTGAACTGTTGGTAGCAGCTGTGATTTGGCGATCAACATCATGCTTCCCCCTCACGGACACATAAGCCCCATGTTCCTAATTGTGTCGGGGAAGCGTACAAGACCAATTCCGCACGGGTATGACACTTGAGAAAGCGCGACAGCCAGGAAATGCAGCCGTGTACCGTTTCTTCCGTAAGGTTCAACTGATGGGCAATGTCGCGATCGCTCAAACCCTCTCTGACTAATCCGTAGATGGGACCGAGAACACCCAACTTTTCCCAATGGCAACGCATATCAAACCTCCCTTTATTTCGTCGACGGTGTTTCGCCAGCCTTCGCTGCCTCCTTCGAAATAGGGCGTAGCAACGCTGTAGACGCATGGCGGTCAAATGCTCGTTGCAGCAGTCGTAGCGGCGGCGCAACGAACAATTCGTAAAGTAAAGTTCTAAGTGGATGATCCATAACCAGCGGGGCCATCGCCTGTGCGGACCCCGGCCTCCCTTGCGATAGTCGCCCGGTTCAGATGGGGCTGATGACAATCGTTAGGACAACCTTCGTTATTCATGCGCGACCAGGCTTCTTCGTCAAGGAACCGCTCTTCGCTTCGTTCACGCGATCGAGAGCCATCTCCTGCCCGTTCGAAATCGGCTTTCATGATCTTTATACTTCGCCATAACTCTCGAGAAAACGCCGCAACATGATGGCCAAAGCTCTGGACAACACCATGAGATGCTCGCTGATTGAACTCGCCCGGTGGGTGCGGCAGCACAGTAATGGAAGTTGTAGCGGTAGGCATGTTACCTTCCCGGGGTGGTCGCTACGCGGTCGTTCGCTCAGGATCGCCCTATTTCGTAAGGTAACAATTTGCACTCAAGAGTTCTGAGCTATAGTGCTCACTTGGCCTTTAAGATCCGCGTCGGCCAGTCCATGAGTGTTGATAAAAACTGTTCGCTACTTTTGGAGCAGGAAGGTTCGTAGCGCGGCGTGCACTTGCAAAGTGCCGTTGTAATCGATAAGCCCCATTTTCCGAAAGCGATTCATGAAATAACTCACCCGGGACCGCGTGGTACCCACCATTTCCGCGAGAGTCTCCTGGCTTACCTTAATCAGGACTGGTTCGGGCTCCGTCCGTAGTCCAAACCCCGCCAGCATCAGCAGAATTCTGGCTAATCGTTTCTCGCTGGAACTGAAGATCTGGTCCACGAACTCCTGTTGCATCCGCACAATACGAAACAATAAATATGAAATAAAAAGTTTCGCAAAAGAGGAATCTTCATGAACGATTCGAACAAGGGCCGACCTTCTTACGCGGGAGATTGTAGAAGGTTCAATCGTCGTTGCGGTGTACGTCCACAGCGATTGCTGGGCCATGCAGCCCTCGCCGAAGAAATCGCCGTGACGCAAGAAGGCAATCACGGCTTTCTTTCCCGTGGTAGACGCAACGGTTAACTTCACCTTGCCATTCTGAATGTAATAAATCGCGTCGGCCTTATCACCTTGCTCAATGATCGTGTGTTTATTTCCGTAATCCTGAGTGGTTGCTTGGGCGTTCATCCTCTTGAACAGACCCAGATGATCGAAACTAAAGGGATTATCGGCCATGGTGACTCCTGAACCGGCGTGATCCAGTAACTGGTTAAGCTTACTAGTCAGGGTGCTTGCTTACGCTGGTCAATAGTGCTCAGTGGGAGATGTGAAAAAGGGTAAAAAGAGCAGGTCTTCTTCGTCTGAATCGCAAAGTGTTGGCTAAAACGGCTGGGAAATTGTTACTAAGGGTTCGCTACTCCGCTCTCTCCGTTGGTCTTGGCTAGTACCCGATATTGGCTGAGGTTCAGATCTGCCTTCCGGAACCGCGAGGTGGGGCAGCGGACGGGCGGCGAACAACTTTTGACAAGGCTTAGCCAGCCAGCGTGCCCAGCGAGCGGACCATGCAATTCGGGCGCTGTCGCTGGCAATGCCAGTGTCGGCATACATTTGGCGGTAGATCTTGGAGATCAGCAGGAAAGCCAAGCGGCTCTTGAAGGCTTTTAGGAATTGGGAACGCTTCCAAATGAAATGCAGGCTGTAATATCGGTCCCAGACGGCCTGCGTACACTTCCGGATTTCCTCCGCAGACATAACCGGATGAGGAATATAGAGTTTTGGCCGCAGGGAGTTTGGGATAAGCCAACGCCTGGTTATGGGTACGCCTGCCACACTCAGGACGTCACCAGCCATCGAAGCTTCCCATTTCTTGAAATCTACAGTACCGGGAAACGGTGTCAGCATGACAAACTGCGCAAACGCGAGGTCCGCCCTTTGGGCAATGGAGACAGTCGCCGCGAACGTTTCTGGCCGATCGCTCGGCAGTCCGAAGATGAATGACCCAAGCACGTACACGCCGTGCTGTCGAAAGGTCCGTAGTCGTTGGACGAGACTTTCTCCTGCCGAGTTGAAATTTTTGTAAATATCTTTCAGCCCTTCGGGAGTGACCGACTCTACTCCGACGAGCGCACCTTTGATATGCCCCGCACTCATGGCGTCCAGAAACTGCGGGTCTTCTGCCGCCTCCATCGTGATCTGGGTGAAGAAAACTGTGTCAGGCGGAAGTTGCGCCAGCCGCGACATCAGTTCAAAGCGTTCTTCACGAATGCGAGTGAGTTCCTGTAGCCGTTCCGGATTATTACGAGACGCCAGTTCGAGATCGGCAAGACTCACCGGATAAAAGTTGTCGTCGGCTAGAGCGATGTAGCGAAAACCCAGGCGCCGCAATTGGACGATCTCTTCTATGACTGAATCCGAGGAACGTTGCCGAGGACGTTGGCCGTCTGTTCGCCATACTGAGCAGAAAGAACAGTGCTTAGGACAACCGCGGATCGTTTGCACCGATGCCCACATGTAGGATTTGCGCGGAATCAGGTCCCAGCGAGCGGGCATAAGATCCGAAGCTTCAAGTCTTCCCCCGTCGTAGATATGGCGTGGATACCCATTCGCGCAGTCATGCAGTGCCTCCGCCCAAACGCGGTCTCCGTCACCCTTAACCACAGCGTGCGCGCCCCCCAACTCATGCGCCTCTTCGGGGTAGAGAGTTGCGTGAATCCCGCCGAATATTACGTAAGCGCCACGCTCGCGTGCAGCCGTGCCGATTTCATAACCGCGCAGCGCGTTGCCCGTGTGGATGCTAACGCCGACCGCGTCGCCTTTCTGGATTTGTCGCGGATCAAGCCGTTCGAGAGTCTCGTCCACAAGAACCGGATCGCCGAAAGATTTTGGGGTAGCCGCAGCAATGACGTACAGCCACCTGGGCGTAATGACCGCAGTTCCGAACGAAACGTCACTCGGATTGATAAGGTGGACTGTCATCTATGAAATCACTCTCTTTTTGCTCACGACCACATCTTCCAAATGAATGAAGTGGTCAATTTTGATCACCTTTGTAGGATGCGAGTTCGAGGAACTCTGTGGTTTTCACAACCAAATTTGATCGCATGAGCAGCCGTGATCAGCGCTTAGCCGGATGCCCGCCATCAAAACCGGAGACGAGTGAAGACGCATTATTCTGTTATTTTCGAGTTCCATTACGGTCTCTTCGTGAGGAAGTGTTCACCTGAGGAAAAGGAATGGATGGCCGCAGCTTCATCGTCTCCAATATCAAAGATGGCATAGAGTCTGGTGATCTCCAAAAGCGTGCGAACCTTACTTGTCAGATTCAACAGCTTCAACTCACCACCTGAATTACGAATTTTGGTGAATGCAGTAACGAGTTCGCCTATACCCGAGCTGTCTATGTAGGGGACGTCGCGCAAATTCAACAGGACCAACTTGCGGCCAGCAGCAATAAGTCCGCCGATCACTTGCTTGAGGGCTGCAATATCTTCGCCCAGAGTAATACGTCCCTCCATGTCGAGGATCGTTATGCCATCAACGTCGCGAGAATTGATCTTCATTCGGTTTCGAGGTTCCTCTACCTTTTGTAAGCTTCCGTTGCGGTTGCGGCTCTACGGGCACGCAATTGTTCACCACTGGGAAACCATGACTTACTAATCCTGCCATGCCCCCGGAATTACATACTGTTCAAAATTGCTCACTCACGATTCTTGGGGCGGATGCTCTTGGAGAGTATTCCGAAGACATACTCCAATGGTCAATTTGGTAATCCGGCCATGCTTTCCGTCCCTGCCAAAACCGGACGCGTAAATCCGCCAAGAGAACAAAGTCGAGAGATTAGTGCCGATCACTATCTCACGCACAAGTGCACACCGAGGGCGGCTATCACTGATTACCGAAAATTCAACTATCCGCAGGTCTTAGCGTTTCAGAGACGGGGCGTCCTGTTCGCCGACAGTTCCGTATCGTCGTCTTTTAGACTCCTCGCTTCGCCAACTTCCGAACCGCGGCAACGCCTGCAATTCGTCAGGTGGTCCTGCAACGCCTTCCGATCGTTATCGGTTTTGTTGTCTCAGCAAGACGACATCCGGTCCTTTCCGCATGCTCTGCTCAGGATGTTTGGAGGATTGGCCGCGTCTCTTGGCTAGAACTCTGAGTTCATGCGAGATCGCAACCAGTGCGATGTTACGTAGCCGTTCAGCAATTGCACATCCAATGTAGGTTACCCCCTTCAAAGTGTGTTTCTGCAAACCACAAGCTCCACGCCTTATTTTCCTCGCTCAGATTGGCGTGCGGCAAGCAAGGGCAGACAAGTTTGAGGGAAATATCACGGCTTCAGGAGGTAAGGTTGGAGTGGCATTCGGTTCCAATTCCGTCATAGTGTGCCCTGCTTTGTATGCGTTGCTTCGAATTGAGCAATGCTCTGGCCCGGGGTGAATACATGGAGTGCTGCGACTATGCCGCTTTCGTTTTCGGTGAAAAAACAGCCAGGGAGAAATCAATGACGTATCGGACCGGGTTGGCGCAAAAAAGGCAGGGGGTTTCCTGGATTTCCTGTACGTCTTCACTTAGTACGCTCAGTGGAAACGACCGCAAGCATTCCGCGCAGGTCAACACGATGAAAGGAACGCCGTTTAAATCTTGCCCGTTCCGGGGCACCCAGACTGGAGCCGACTGCCGGTGATGGTTTATCGCCCGTGATGTCGCGGTTCGAATCAATTCGGCAACCGCGCGCAAGAGTTCTTCCGGACGATGTCTGCCTTTGCCATAAAAGGCATCGGCAATGACTCCACCGGGAACCTGCTCCCCGGACTCGTAAGCACCGCTGATCGCGACCACAGGGATTTCCGGGAAGCGGCGGCGCACCACGGAAAGGAATTCAAATCCTGACATCTGCGGCATGTTCAGGTCAGAAATGATGACGTCTGGAGTCGTTTTTTGCAGCTGCAATATGGCATCGAATCCATGTATGGCAGTATTGACCTCGTATCCAGAAGCCCTCAGCAGTAGGGCGACGCTGTCGCGGATGCTTTGCTCGTCGTCTACAACGAGGATCAAGTGTTTGGAATCATTCATAACCGTCATCTTTTTTCTCCACAAAGTGGGGGACAGAACTCCTCTTGAAACGAATACGATCTATCGAATTCCCACCACTAACCCGATCTTGCCATCTTCCGCAACTCACGTCTGGTCAGAATTGACCGATCGCCGACAAAAGGTTTTTTGAACGCATTAGCGGTCTTACAAATTGTTGATGGAGACGGACAGCGCCGGAGGCCAAACGCCGGAAGGTTGGGCCTTTGCATGACTTTGGCTATGGGCCAGCGTGACCGGCTGTTGGTGTATTCCCACGTCTAGCGGTCAATATTGATCAGCATCTGAGCGCTGAAGATTGGATGCTGCTCATGCCGAAACTTGGCGGCACATTGTCTATGCCAGTCTACGAACACACGCTCTAGAATTGAGGCCTCCAATGTTGTCTATGTCCTGGTTCTCAGCTCGTGATTCTGTAACTTTACTGCTCCTCGCCTGGAGCGCGGCGATTGCAGTTTTCGCTGCCGTGGCGAAAAAAAGGGGCCGTGCTGTTGGTCCAACGAAGCGCGGCAAAAGGGACCAAGATCATAGCAATTGCGGAGCGCCAT
Organism: Terriglobales bacterium; assembly: GCA_035561515.1. Classification (NCBI taxonomy): domain Bacteria; kingdom Pseudomonadati; phylum Acidobacteriota; class Terriglobia; order Terriglobales; species Terriglobales bacterium. Next base: position 101,375 of record DATMXP010000024.1, read on the forward strand.
GGTTTTCCTACCGCCGTGGGGATTGGAAGTGCTTCGCCGCATGAAAACCCGATTCGTTGCCGCCACCGTCGAGCAACGCTTCATGGCGGCAGCACCGCAACTAATGATCGGGGATCGAGCTTATGATAGCGATCTGCTCGATCAGCAGTTGCGACAGCAACATGGCATCGAGTTGATCGCGCCACACAAAGTCAACCGCAGCAAGCCCAAACCAGTCTCATCGCGTCAAGTATGCGAGGGGCGCCTGTACACAGAAAAGCTCGACTCGTGTTGCTATGCACGAAGAGCCTGTATGGGTCGGCCCTGAGCCAATACAGCCGCGTCAAGATTCCCGCGGAGCGATCGGCTCCGAATGGCACGAGAAGATTGAATACCGTTCCGTCGGGCTTAGCGAGGTTTCGGCTCGTTTCATATCGGCCAGGAGACGCCTGGTCTGATCGCCACATTGATCGGACGTTCGAAGGAGGCACGGAAGGTCAATTCCATCTACGGCGAGGGCGTGAATCCACTGATGCGAAAAATCAGGGAGGGATTGGAACTGCTCGGCTGCCTGCCGATGTTCTCATGAACCACGGAAACAAGCGCGTCGTGAAGAAAGAATGGAACTGGAAGACTCAGTCAAGAGCAGCTTCTGCGCATGGCAGCCAATTGCCCAAGTTGCCGCTTCGGTGCCCGCTACGGCTTTATTCCCCGGTTGTACTCCTCTTGTTAATTCGGATTGGCGGCGGGCTTGGAGTCGGTTCCATCGTGCTCTTGTTGCTGGGTACGCAGTGGTACGTTCTGTTTAATGTCATCGCCGGTGCGATTGCGATTCCTACCGATCTGAAGGAAGCCTCTGAAGTGTTTCAGTTTAAGAAACGAGAGAAGTGGCGAACCCTAATCTTGCCGGGCATCTTTCCGTATCTGATTACCGGATTAGTGACGGCGGCTGGTGGGGCCTGGAACGCAAGCATCGTAGCTGAGTATTTTCACTTCAAAGGGCAGACTATTTCGACCGTTGGCTTAGGTGCAACAATTAGCCGCGCCACAGACTCGGGAAACTTCCCACTGCTTTTGGCAGCGACGATAACCATGGCCGCGATTGTAGTAACGGTCAATCGAACGGTGTGGCGGCCAATGTACCGGTTGGCAGAGACGAGATATAGGCTGGACAGCTAGATTGCATCTTGAGACCACTGAAGAATTGAGATTTACATTTCTAAGTCTCGCTACGCTGCGAATAACTTGCGGCGTGCGCCTTTCGAGACAGCAACCACAGCGGGATGACTGAGCTTGCGCTCAAGCGAGATCGCGTAATACCGGGTGCGAATCGAGGCTACACGAGCACCTCCAGCCCATTCTCTTTCTGCAATTTTCTTTCGAGAACACTCGGCACTGGAAAGATTTCAGTGCCTGCTTCGCCAAATTCCCTCAGCAAAGCGAAGTTTTCAAATTCCCCCAGTTGGATCGGGCGTAGGGCTTGTCGACGTAGCCATTCGTCCAAGTCGCGTCGAATGGCCGTGTTGTCGGCGGGGGGCAGAAGCGGTAGATCGTTGAGGGAATGAGGAAACCTGCCTCGGCATCGCACCGCCACAATGGGCGCTGCCATAAAGGTGGTGCCCGTCTCTCCCAGCAGGTGATTGTAAGCTCGGACCTTACTTGTGGGGGCCACGAGTCTTTGGTCTATGTTGAGAAGAACGAACTGCGAACCTATATCGAAAACTCGATGACTCGCATCTGGTGTATTTGTTTCTAGGGAAGCTACGCAGTGATGCCAATCAGACATGTACCGACAGTCGAGAGGAGATTCGCATGGTGATTACGGTAACTCGACCAATGATCTCGGCATCCTGCGGATATCTGAATTGCCGAATCCCAACCCGCGATTGTGGACTGGGGATAAGGAACAAGTAATTGCCATCCAGTTGGCACCAGCTACAGGCATATTGGTTATCCCGCAGTTCTGTGAAGTAAATCGGACGCTCATATTCATTCCTGCTAACGAAATCTCTGCTGACCTTTGTTTGGCGCGTGTCGATTTGTACGATGGTGCCAGGACGGACGACAGGATCCAAAGTATAGTCTTCCGTTCCGACGTATCCATACAGTGCGTACCTCGGATTCGCCTGTTGGAGAAGAAAGATCGGAAAATCGCTCAGGTCGCCAAACATCCGGCTGACCAGATTTGTGTGTTTGAGTGAGATGTCTTTGTGAAAGTTAAGAGAAGCCTTCACGATTGGCATAAGTTGCCTCGCCGTAGGCCGGAGGAGATGTGTGTTGGGCAGCGTGATTAGTGCCCGCTCTTTGTTCAGATTACGAATGTCCAGGCCGAATAGTGCGAGCAGGTCTTCAATGTCACACTGGTAGATAAGGCTGAGGCTGTAAAGTTTAGAAAAACCAGGCTTGAATTTTCCGTTTTCGACGTTGCTAAGCCAATTGTGGGTTATTTGTAGAGTCGGATTCTTCTTTTTTTGTGCGATTCGTTCACTCAAGCGCTCCACAGCTCGTGTGGACAGATGCAGCCGCTCGCGCTCTGCTCTTAGGCGCTTTCCCGGATCGAGAATGGACGAAGGAGCCGACATCTGAAACGGCTCATGTTGGCGATGCAGTATGGTAAGCAGAAATCATTCTGTTTGTCCATCAACATCCTGCAACCATAAGAGCGAAATATATCGAGTGCGACAGTTTTTTTGCTCCAACCCAATGGAAGATCCCTGCCAACATGGTCGCAATTCCGACCGATATCACCTCGACGATGATCGAGCCCATATTGCGATAAACGCTGATTTCATTGCGTCCCGTTTGCATGGGTGGTCGGAAAACTGGGCAGCCTTACAAAATCTATGACAAATCAGAGGGTTACATGTTGAAACAGAAGCCGATTTCTGCGAGTTACGAGAACTGCTGGAAGCTCATAAATCATGTTTGGCGCTGCTCGGCTACGTTCTCAGGTTCGAACAACAAGACCTCTCGCACAAGTAATGAATGGAGAGGACGACGATGGAATCGGCAAAGGAATTCGTTCGGGACGAGGAACTCGTGGAACGAATTAAATCTGTTCTTGCGAGGAAAGGGCTCACCCTTCATCTGGTGTCAAAACAGTCTGCCGTTTTGTTTGGAAGATCCTCTCCCTATTACTTGCCACACAATATGTATTACGAATTGCGGCAAGGCCGCTTTGGTCCCAGTCTGTTCCAGTTGTTTGCTCTCAGCCAGATTTCCAGATATCGCCTAAGCGGATGGCTGCGCTTATTCGGTTGCGACGTGGCAGCGATTCCTCACCTACAGATTCAGCTTTCCACACAGCACACAATCCTGCTCGATTCGGCAGTGGATGATCCGAATGTGTACATCCCCTGGTTCCGCAATCTGCCTCCCCATGCTCAAATTGGTTCCGTAGTGCCACTGTCACAAGTTCTTGGATGGGGAAAGGCCCGCCCTCTTGGCTCGCTAACAAAGCCGACAGGCAGACATTTCCTTTATGCAAGGATTGGGGAGTTGGATGCCATCGTTTTTCCTGACTTGTTCGCGGGCAGTATCGTGCGTGTCGATCCTGAGGTCGCGAATGCCGATATACCAAGTGGGCTAAATGAGGTTTCAAAACGGTTGTTCTTGGTCGAGCACGAGCACGGACTCCTCTGTTGTCGTATTCGCCGCACTGGACAAAATCGGTTCGTCGTCGGCACGCAATGGTCTCGCCCGAACGTCGAGTACTCGATATCTGAAGACGTCACGCCCATTGGTCTTGTGGATTTGGAGATTCGTAGTCTACTCGCCCCGAAAGAGCCCAAGATCGCGGTTGAGCCGACGAGAACTTTGGAAGGAGATCCCGACTTGATCATGCAAACACCCCTGAATGCATTGCTCCGTCGTGCAAGGCGGAAAATGGGACTTTCCTTTCGCGCTGCTTCTGCCCGCAGCCGAGAACTTGCAGATCTACTGGGAGATGAACACTACTTTGTGTCTCCGGGCACGCTCTCCGACTATGAACTAAAGGATGCCCTGCCTCGCTATTTCCAGAAGTTCATCTCCTTCTGTGTCGTTTATGCCATACCTTTTCACGAAATCATCGAAGCCCTCGACCTTCACGCGCAGGAATCTGGCTACGAATCGATCCCGGAGTCGACAGTCGCCGATGGGCTTCGATCGAATCTCAGAGAAAATGCTGCACTTTTTGATCCGGACGAGAGCGGATTCCTCGAACAACTGGTTGCTGATCTTGAGGAGGTTCCATTTTTCTTGAGGGGATCTCTGAGATACCTTTCGGGATTGCCAAACTTGTCCCTGAGAGACTTCTTCTGGATTGGAGAACCGCGAAGAGGCTTACATCCTTCGCTGCAAGGGGGAATGCTGGTCGTTGTGAATCGGCTCAGGAAACGTCCGAATACATCCAGGTCGATTCCCTTGTGGCAGCAACCGCTGTTTGTCATCCTCAAACGTGATGGGGAGTACTTGTGTGCTCATTGCAGCACAGAAAAACAAGACTTGATCCTTCACTCCTATGCAGGCGGGCAACATTCGGTCGAGCGGTTCCGCAGTGGCAATGTTGAGGTTATCGGGAGAATAGTCATGGTCATCCGAAGACTTCCGTAGTTGGACTTGGCCGTGACTGTTTTCTTGACCTCTTTTTTGGAAGTGCCTCACTCAGATCATGGAAAAAGGTCGATTTTCCGAACACCCCGAGAAATCGTTCACGCTTTTATCTTCTCTGTTTTCAATGCCGTTCTTCCGTTTTGATTAAAAAGCGAACGCGGCAGCGAGTCTCTGGACACGGGGGTCTCTGTTACCTATTTTGCTGGAACCGAAGTATGTTCACGGCCTCGGCGCTCGTTGTGTGTCAGAGGTAAGATGACTGCCCCACCTTGGGTTCCACCTGAGATTCGTTGGCTCTCTATACAGGTACGTCCGTATCTCCGCTGGCATTTTGCAAGCTTTTTTTGTGTAACCACGGGTAGTTTTCTCGCGGTGATCACTCCACTGGTTTTGAAGTGGCTCATTGATGAGATATTGCCACAACGCCAGACTGGTCTTTTGTTGTGTGCAGTAATGCTGATCTTCATCGGAAATGAAGGTCATACCGCCCTTGCCAGCTTTGGAAACTATCTGACATGGATTGCTATTCAACGAATGATACTAAGGGTCCGGCTCGACCTGCTATTGCATGCCGATCGACTCTCTGCCGACTATTATGAAAGCGCGACACCCGGCGCAGTGATGTACTTTTTTAAAGAGCCGGTTGACGAAGTCGCCTACTTCGGTTCCGACCTGCTTCCTGCGATCTTGCGAACAACGTTATCAACGGGCGTCATGATTGGGACGATGTTCATCTTGAGCCCTGGCTTGACTTGGGTTGTCCTTCCACTGATTCCCATCTTCCTCATCATGCGCCAGTATTTTAGGAAACGATTGATGTCTGATTCCGACCACGTGCAATTAAGGCTGGCCGATTGGAGTCGATTCCTCACAGAGCATCTTTCTTCGATCCTGTGCATACAGCTTCTGGGACGCGAAGAACGGCAGGAGCGAGTGGCATTCCGGCTTCTGGCGCGTTCGGCGCGTTCGCAGGTGAAGCTGTTTCAATCGATTCTTTGGTTTACAGCAGGCACGTCGTTCGTACTTGCCTTGGCGATGTCTGCCGCGATCGGTTATGGGGGTTGGAAAGTCATAGTCGGGACCCTCAGTCTTGGCAGTATGGTGGCTTACTTTAGTTTTGTCGCACAGTTGTTTGAGCCGCTGAGCGGAGTCGCAGATTTGTATGCCAGGGCACAAAAGGTTTTTGCGAGTATTCGTCAGCTACAATGCATGTTGTCTTTGCAGCCAAGTGTTGCTGATGCAAGCAAGCCGCGCAGCTTTCCACCGCACGATTGGGAAATTCGATTTAATGAGGTTGTGTTTGGCTATTCGCCTCAGCGAGAAGCCTTGTGCGTGCCTATGCTGCGAATCTCGGCGGGAGAAAAAGTAGCCATCGTTGGAGAGAATGGCGCGGGCAAGAGCACTTTGGCAAGGCTCATCGCCAGAGCCTACGACGTGAATCAGGGCTCAATTTCTATCGGTGACACGGACATCCGGAGCATTCGCCTGCGGGATCTACGTCAGCGAGTTTGCTACTTGCCACGAGATCCAGTGCTTTTCGATGGCACACTCATTTCAAATCTTCGGTTTGTCGCTCCCGGCGCTTCTGACTCAGCAGTGCGGGAAGCACTTCGACAAGCCGACCTGGCAGTCTTTCTAGAAACCCTCCCTGGCGGATATCAGCAGTGGGTTGGTCCTAATGGATGTCAACTATCTGGCGGGCAGAGACAACGATTGGCAATCGCGCGAGCTATACTGCAGCGCCCTAGCATCCTCATTCTCGACGAGGCAACGTCCTGTCTTGACCTCGATTCAGAAACTCGGATCTTCCAACATTTGCGCTCTTGCTTGTCGTTTATGACGGTGATTGTTGTTTCCCATCGTGGTTCGACAGTCTCGACATTCGACCGGGTGCTTTTCCTTTCCGAAGGCCGCGTCGTAGCGGACAGAATAGCCGAAGCGCCGCCGCCCTTGACTCCGTCTTTTTGATAGCAGGCTTGCCGGCCCTAGATTGGATTCTCACAAATGAAGAATACATTTGCCGGCAACTGATGCCGCAATTACCTCTCAATGGTCGTTTGTAGAGGAATGATGTCGAAAGAGCGAACACATAACACGTTCGCATCGGATGGCGCACTTTTGGATGTCATTGAGAAAACAGCAGAATACCTTTCAGGTTGACGATTTTCCGAACACAGGCACGTGATCGTGGCATTGGCTTCTGTATTCGTGGCAATGTGTCGCATACGTTCGGGGCAAACGAACGAGTTATGTGGGGTATGCGATGTACGAAGTCTCCAAAGGCGTTCGCAGCACACACGGCCAGGATGGCGCGGTCGTCTTGGATATCGACCAAGGCCAGATGTTTAGTGTCAACCTGGTGGGATCCAAGATTCTCGAATTGCTTGAACTCGGCAAGACAGAACCTGAGATCGTGAACGCAATCTGCCAGGAGTTCAAAGCCGATCGCGATATCGTCCAGAACGACGTAGGCGAATTCATTCACTCACTCAAACTGCACAAGCTCCTCTCCGAACCTAGCAAAAGAACGTAAGCAGCGGGAGTCGCAAATGGCAGCGATGGAACACGGCGGGCACGAGACTTACCGCGTGATCATTTTTGACCGCCATGGAACCAGAGCCCTTCTAGTTCCGGATCATGGTCGTTTCGCGCTTCCTTTCGTACAGATCGAACGCTGGCAGAGAGTCGCAGAGAATATTGCCGCCGCCCTTAGAGAAGATTGGGGAGTAGACGTCATTTGCCTCTTCGAATTGGAAGATGTGCCGTGCCCCATCGTCGAGACCAATCGCTATTGTGTAAGCGAATTCCGGGATTCGTTCCCTGGGCACAAACAACCAGCCCAATGGTCCCTCCTCTCGGATCCATCGCCTCACTCATTTGCCGATTTCAACGACTTCGAGGCAATTCGAAGATCCATCGCGAGGTGCCTTGCCCCGGCCAACGAATCGTCTGCCTCGCCCTTTGCAAGATTGGGTTGGTTCGACGATTTGCGCCAGTGGGTGAGTTCCACAATTGAGCCGCTACATCTTTACTTAACAGATGAATTTCGTCAGCTAAATGCCAGCGCGTCATTCAGCCTGATCCGGTTCGAGACCGATGGTCCGGCCCTGTGGTTCAAGGCTGTTGGGGAACCTAATCAAAGAGAGTTTTCGATTACCTGCACGCTTTCACAACTTTTTCCCGAATATCTCCCCCGACTCTTGGCGGTTAGACCCAACTGCAATGGATGGCTTGCAACAGAAGCCCCAGGCCAGTCTCTCTCCGAAACCCAGGAAGGCGAGGTCTGGCAGAGTGCAACGAGAGCGCTGGCCGATTTGCAGATTCAATCCATCCATTCAACGAGGGAAATTCTTTCAGCGGGCGCTCTTGACCTTAGCATCGCCACGCTCTCCGAAGCCGTGCAGCCGTTCCTGAAGACAATGGCACGATTGATGGCAAAGCAGACAAGAGTTCCACCGCCCGTCCTCAATTGGGATGAACTGCTCAATCTCGGAGAAGACATTCAAGCCGCGCTGCACCGAATGAAAACTTTGGAAGTTCCCGAAGCACTCGGACATCTTGATCTCAACCCTGGAAATCTCGTCGCATCTCCGGACCGATGTGTATTTCTCGATTGGGCAGAAGCCTACGTAGGGCTTCCGTTTATGACCTTTGAATACCTGCGGGAACATTTGCGCCGTACGATCGGGAAAGAGTCTTCCGTCGAAGAAAAGCTAGCGAACTTGTATTGCCAACAATGGGAACAGGTCTTGTCGCCCGCGGTGATCCGGGAGGTGTTCACTCTTTCGCCTCTTTTGGCGGTCTTTGGCTATGCAGCCGGGAATGATACCTGGAAAAAAGCGAATCGATTGGAGGACCCTCACACGGCAGGATATTTCCGCAGTCTGACGCGACGGATGCATCGAGAAGCCAATGCACGAGTCGATCGGAGTTTTGTATGCGCGGGACGATAGAACCTCCACCTACCTCATATATCGAGCGAGTAACTGAAGTGCTGCACGGAGTGTCAGTAGAGGACCCTTATCGGTGGCTTGAAGATCAAGATTCGCCTCGCACGCGAGAGTGGATTACCGCGCAGACGCAATATGCGAGGTCGTATCTTGATGCGATCCGAGGGCGAGAGCGCATTCGAGATCGTGTTCGTCAGTTGCTCGATGTCGAAACCTACGATTCGTTGCAGAAGATGGGCAGGCGGTATTTCTTCACGAAGCGACTACCAGGCCAGGAGCAACCTTGCATCTATTTTCGCGACGGGTGGGATGGAATAGACGAATTGCTAATTGATCCGTCTCTGCGAGGTTCAGGACCGTATAGCGCGGTTAAGCCCCTCCGCATTTCACCTGACGGACGTTTGTTGCTTTACGAGGTTAAGCAGGGCGGTGAGCGCACCGGAACATTTGAATTCTTCGACATCGACACCCGAAAGACTCTGCCCGATGTGTTACCACGTGGCTATCTGCGTGGCTTTGTATTTGCGCCGGATTCTCGATCTTTCTATTACGTTCATGAAACGGTGAATGCCCAAAGACAAAAGCGTAACGCCGCTCATCAGCATGTTTTGGGCACGAGCTTTGCGGAGGATCGCAAGGTGTTCTCTCCAGGCGATGACGAAAAGCTGCGGCTGCACATCGTTTCCGACCCGACTCACCTGGGTTTCCTGGTACTCCGGTTCGGACATATCACGGCTACCGACTTTTACCTCTGGCTATTTGACAGTCAGGATGAACCAGAGCTTCTGATTCAGAACGCCGAGTATTTGTTCGCACCGCGCCTGGTGAAGGACGGTCGCATTGTGGCCATGACGGATCGAAAAGCACCGAACTTCAGGATTGTCGAAATTCAGAGACGCAACAGTATCGAACCTGAATTTGTGGATCTGGTTCCCGTTTGTAATGCCAGGATCCAGAACTGGACCGTATGCGGAGACCGGATTTTCGTTTCCTATTTGAGGAATATGGAAACGGAGACTGATATCTTCGATCTCTCCGGCCATTGCATCGGTCACTTACAAGTTCGCCCCGGCAACACCATCCGGCTGCTGGGAGGATCCGAAGACAGTGATGAGCTGTTCTTCGAACAGGAATCGTTCACAACTCCCATTCGAATTTGCAGCTATCGCTCCTACGCAGGCGAGGTGACGCCATGGGCTGAGCGCAAGGTGCCATTTGACTCACAGGCCTTTACTTATACAAAAATCTCGTTTCCGTCGAAGGATGGCACGCAGATTCCGATGTTCCTTGTCGGTCGGCAGGAGGTCCTTGCCGGCGGCGTGCATCCAGCGATCATGACCTCCTACGGGGGTTACGGCGTAGCGATGACGCCGCAGTTCAGCGTGTTTGTCGCCTTCCTGATGGAGCGTGGCTGCCTTTTTGCACTGCCCAATATTCGCGGCGGTTCGGAATTCGGCGCCGCATGGCACGAGGCGGCAAAACGAACAAGACGACAAGTCGCATTCGACGACTTCATCGGCGCCGCCGAATGGTTGATTCAAACCGGACGGACGGAGCCCGAAAAACTTGCTATCTTCGGCGGCTCGAATTCCGGACTGCTGGTGGGCGCGGCCTTAACTCAGAGGCCCGATCTGTTTCGCGCGGTGGTCTGTATCGCACCGATGCTCGATATGTTGCGCTATCACTTGTTTGACAACGCACATGTGTGGAAAGACGAGTTTGGAACCGTCGAAGATGCCGACGACTTTCGAGCGCTCCTCAGCTACTCCCCTTATCACAACGTCCATAACGGAGTTCGCTATCCGGCAACCATGATTGTGTCCGGAGATGCAGACCAGAACTGCAATCCGCTGCACGCGCGGAAGATGACGTCACGGCTGCAAGCGGCGAGTCCGTCCGCTAACCCAATCTTCCTTGACTACAGTCCGTATCGCGGGCATTCGCCCGTGTTGCCCCTGGGCGAGCGCATCGAAGCACTCACAGACCGCATGGCATTTCTCTGCGACCAATTGCAGTTGACCGTCTGATAGGAGTTTCTGCGATGTCATTTCTTGTGTTGCGAGCGTATTTGGGACTGATTCAGTTCGACCTGTGTCTTGCCCGCGGAAATTTCAATGCCCTCTACGAAACAGTGCGCAGGTATCCGCTGAGCAACATGCCGGTCAAGGCCGGAGCTGTGGAGGAGATCTGTTTGGCGGTGGATATGGCGTCAATCTGGTACTGGAAACAGGTGCTCTGTCTGCAGCGATCCGCGGCTACAACTTGTTTGCTAAAAAACCATGGTGTACCGGCCCGAATGATTATTGGCGCGCAGCAGATGCCTTTCAAAGCTCACGCCTGGGTCGAAGTCGATGGACAGGTAGTCAACGACAGGCCTTACATGCGCGAAATGTACGGCGTGCTTGATCAATGCTAGTTGGCCGTTTCTGCCGGAAGGACCCACGAACATGAGTGTTCAATTTGGAAAGTGCAATTTCGATGGCAAGCCGATGGATCTAGGAGATCTCGACAAGGCTCGTGCACTTCTCGTGCCGTATGGGCCGGACGGAGAAGGACTCATCTGCAAGGATAACTGCGGCATTCTCTACCGTGCTTTCCACACGACCAAAGAGTCCTATCGCGAAGTCCAGCCACATATCTCGAAATACGGTTTTGTTCTCGCTTGGGATGGCCGGCTGGATAACCGCAAGGAATTGGTCGAAGAGATTGGCGGCGAGATTTCGCTTGACTCCACCGATGTTGAAATTGTCGCTGCAGTCTACCAACGCTGGGGAACTACTGCTTTTGCCAAGCTGATTGGGGACTGGGCGCTTTCTGTGTGGAATCCTAAAGATCAGTCGCTCGTCCTTGCCAAGGATTTTGTAGGTACACGCCATCTTTATTACTCAATTGAGGGGGACGAGGTCACATGGTGCACGCTTCTTGATCCTTTGGTTCTGCTCGCAAAACGTGCTCTGAAACTGGAGGAGGACTACATTGCCGGATGGCTGTCGTTCTTTCCAGCAGCCCACCTGACACCCTACATTGGCATTTATTCGGTACCGCCCTCGGCATTCGTTCTCCTGACGAAGAGAGGTCGCCAGGTCACCAAGTACTGGGACTTTGATCCAGGCAAGCGAATTCGTTATCGCAGCGATGCAGAGTACGAAGAGCATTTCCGCCTTGCATTTGGACGGTCCGTACGGCGACGCTTGCGCTCAGACTCTCCGATCCTTGCCGAGTTGAGCGGGGGAATGGACTCGTCATCTATCGTCTGCATGGCCGATTGCATCTCGACGCAAGGCTCGGAACCGTGCCCGCGCCTCGATACCGTTTCGTTCTACGACGACTCAGAACCGAACTGGAACGAGCGACCGTATTTCACAACGATTGAGGCAAGACGTGGCCGATCAGGCTGCCACATCGCGGCCGAACCGCTAAGACTTCTTCCTTGGGGCATGAGGACGGGCGCTCCAGCACTGATTCCGAATTGTGTTCCCGCTTCTGACGAAGTGACTCGCGTGTTGGCTGAATGCATGGAGTCACAAGGGAACCGCGTGGTCCTGTCGGGAGTGGGTGGTGATGAGGTGACCGGCGGGGTGCCAACGCCCATCCCGGAAATTCAAGACCTTCTTGCTTGCGGTCGGTTTACTACACTTCGCGGACAATTAAGAACCTGGGCACTTAGCAAGCGACGACCATGGGTTCACTTGCTCCTTGAGTCCGTGAGCGCTTTCTGCCCTATTGTCTGGCACTCCGCAAAGTGCTCGCAGTTACCATCATGGTTACGACCTGCTTTTGTACGGCGCCATCAATGCGCTATGCGTGGTTACGAATCCAGGGTGAAGCTCTTCGGTCCGCTCCCATCGTTCCAAGAAAACATAAGTGTCCTCAACTTGTTGCGAAGGCAGCTCGCCTGTGGGTTTTTGCCGAGGAAGCCGAATTACGAGAAGCGTTACCCGTATCTCGACCGGAACTTTTTGGAGTTCCTATACGCGATACCAAGGGAGCAGATCGTGCGCCCAGGACAGCGACGATCCCTAATGCGTCGCTCACTCAGAGGCATCGTGCCAGACGAAGTGCTTGAGAGACGGAGGAAAGCATACCTTTCGCGCGGTCCTGCTTCCATGATCTCGGCCGAGTGGCCGCATCTCGTCTCAGCCAGCCGCGCAATGGTGAGTTCCTCTGTGGGAATTGTTAATCGAGAGGCGTTCTGTGAAGCCCTGCAAAGGGCCAAAGAAGGTCAGGCTGTCTCAATTGTGCCCTTGATGCGCACGTTTGATATCGAATTCTGGTTGCAGTCTCATCTTTCTCACAGTTTTCCTAGTCCCTTCGACGTCGAGATTGGTCCTCACCAATCGCAAAATGCATGGGCGAGTTCCACCTCATTAAAGAGTTCAGCTAGCTAGCTGTAGTGTCTAAATCAAATTGCAACTGAAAGGAGGTAAACAAAATGAAATACGTGAAGCCAGAGATCGCTCTGATCGAGGCCGCGATGAACGCAATTCAGGGATCTGGAAAGACGGGCATCGCCTTTGACAACCCGGCTCAGCAGACGCGCTTAACAGTTCCCGCATACGAAGCTGATGAGTAATTGAAAGGCTGGAGCATTCATCCAGGAGTGCTCCAGCCTTATTCAAGCAATCTCGTTGGAGCATTCTTCTGGAGTCCTGCGGTACCTACAACGAGCACAAAAGGAGATGAGAATATGAACTACGCGACACCAACAATCACACTTGTCAGCGCTGCAGCGGCGGCAATCCAGGGGTCAGGCAAGATTGGTCTCTCCCTGGACAATCCGGTCATGCAGACGCACCTCACCGTTCCCGCTTACGAGGCCGATGAGTAGCAAAGTTGCCTGGGGCAGGTCGCGAGATTTGCTCCGGGCGTCGTTTCTCCATCTTGGAGTTGTACCGTATCCTCGCCCCGAGTCGTTCGTAAATCCTCGCCCATCTACAGCAAGGATAATGCCTCTCGTTGCCATTACTCCGATGGCGAGCGCGTTAAGGCGCGCAGTTGGCGCCACCGAACATATTGAGTTGCTTTTTCCGGGTTCGGATTTTCCTCTCCCTTCAGCCAAAAACAAAACCAGTCGACACTCGCTTGCTCAGCCGCCATTCGGTCCCACGGCTTCATAAGGATATGGACATCAGCAGGTATGTACAAAAGATCGACGGCCTTGCCCAATCTTTTCAGCCCCGCGAACCATTCCCATTGCTCAAGCAATGAAGCAGCCGCATTTGCGTGAAGCTGTATAGGTGTTTGTACTTTGTCCAGCAGGAAACCTGGAGCCTTTCGCATCCATAAGCCCAGTTCTGGTCCAAACGGAAGTGCCCCGGCGACCGCTTCCATTTCTGATTTAGCGAGCGGACCAGCCGCAACGTATTCGAAATATCCGCCGTCGAAGCCGTCGCTCGCAACAGCCGCGGCGAAACGTCTCCGTGAATGGGTCAGAGTGTATTTCACATAGAGACAAGTCCGACTAAAGCCAACAATGCCTACACGGCGTGGATCGATGATCCCTTTCTGGTCGAGGAAATCGATAGCACTTTCGTAGGCTCTCATGATGCGTTCGGACTCGACGGAGGTATTTCTCCAGGACTCGACGGAATCATTGATCTGCAGAACGACTATTCCACGACCAGCGAGCGGCTGCGCCGCAAAAGCAGTGGACCATGGTCCATCGATCCAAAAAGCATGGGGATCAAATCCGTGTGTCTGAATAACAAGTGGATATCGGTGAGATGGATCGTAATTAGGTGGCAGATAGAGCCCTCCATTCATAGTTTCACCGGAACCGTCCGGCCATTCAATTGGCTCGACTCGACCGAATGCTAGACCAGCGAACTGAGGATTGAGGTCGAGGATCGTTTGTCTAGTTGCGCCATTAATCGCGACGATTCGGGGAGGAATGTTGAGATCCTGGTCGACAACGATATCTGGCAGATGTTTTGGTTGTCCGCTTGAGCTGCTGAGAACCTGTTTCCATTCATCCTGGACCTTTTGATAGTAGACATCTTTCCGCTCAGATACAGCCTGGCTTTGGTTTGAGCGCATTCGGAATTGCACGACATTTGCCTGCTGGTCCCAATGCACAGGTATCAACTCACCAGCCCGAACTTCGATGACTTTTCTTGTCGGCAGTCGGATTTCGATCACGTACTTTGCCGATTTCCTTTCTTTCTGTCTGCCGACATCATTTGAATCCAAGGGGAGATATACACCACCCAAAAGGACTGAGCGCGAGTCAGGCGCCCACAGGAGTTCATCGGAGGAAAATGGGGCCGGCGCCTCAAGTATCGGCGTGCTCTGGTTCGTGCTCAGATCAATCCATTCGTAGCGCAACAGCCCGCTTGACGCCCCTGGAGGTATCACACGGCGAAATGCCGTCTGGATCGTCTGATCCTCGTATTGCTTCCAGTTTTTTGGTAGTTCGCTGATCCCGGTCTTCAGAATTAAGTGCCGGCCGTCGCGGGACAGAAAGAGATCGTTGATTCCCCCGTCCAACGAACCGACCGTTTGCAATCGTGTCTCCGTCCGCGCACCCTGTTGCACTATGAAGAGTTCGCGTTCGAATGAAGTGATCTTCCCCCTCATCAAATCCTGCAGCGACTCCGTCGTGATCGCTAATCCATAGCGGGCAATGGCACGGGTTTCTATGTCGCGTTCCGGCTTGTCAGCGAGAAACGCCAGAGTGCTACCGTGAGCCGATATCGCAAACGATCGCAGCGATGTTTTGTGTTTCGTCAACTTCTTCAAGTCGCCCGAACTGCAGCGAATCGAGTAGAGCTGTGTTGGTTCTTCTCCTTCGCTGCCGAGAAAGAAGATGGTGTCGTTGTCGTCCAACCAACGTAGGTTTGAGATCCCCGCTCGATTCGACGCGGAGGAAAAATACGCAACTTCCTTCGGAATTGCACTGCGAAAGACATCGGCTGTGCGGTAGACCAAGAGAGAGTAATTATTAGCATTTCGCTGAAGATCGCCGGTAGTGACCACGAACGCAAAGTGTTTGCCATCCGGAGAAAAGACGGCAAAATCGTGCGCAGGACCGATACCGGTGTAGCCTACCAAAAGTGGTTCGCCGACGCGTTTCATGGCGACGGCGTCGGAAACAGTCACGGCGCGCTTCTCGGATTGCTGGATTCTTTGCGACCAGCCTTTTTCAGTTGATGCGAGCGGTCCCGACAGAAGCAGTAGTGCGACGAACAAGCGCCAGGAAGACACATCCCCTCCAATTCTCAAAGGTATGGAAAGACGTTTGAGGATGAGGAGCGCTAGAACGTCATCTTTAGCGACAGCTGAAGTGAGCGAGGGCCACCTTGTTGAAATAACGGATTGAGTCCTCCGAGTCCTTGGTTCAGCATCCGCGTCGAAAGAAGATTGGCTGGACCTGCATCGATCTGGGGAAAAGGGTTGGCGAAATTCGGATGGTTGATCAGGTTAAAGGCGTCGGCGCGGAAATGCAGTCTGACCTGGTCCGTAATAGAGATCTTCCTGCCTATGGACAGGTCAACTTGGGTCAGGCCAAAACCGGGAATATCATTGCGTCCTTCCGTGCCCTGTCTAGGTGACGCGGGAATTGAAAACGCGGCGGGGTTGAGTCCTTTTCCTCCAGGACACGATTGCCCTGCCATAAGAACTCCACTACCGCCTTGTGTTGTGGGGCCGAAGGTGTGCATGCACTGTGCTCCATACACATAGAGCGGTTCTCCAGGCACACGATCGGGACGAGTGTATCCGATCCCACCGAAGGCGGATGGCATCGCAAGCAGTGCATTAAAGGGAAATCCCGTTCGAGCAACAACGACGGTGTCTATGGACCAGTTCTTTGTCAGCAGCGCGAGCAACCCGGCTTTTGCCGCTGAGGGCAGCTCATAGCTCACCGCGCCAGAGAAGCTGTGGCGCACGTCGAAGCTAGAGGAGGCGTAGTCGCGCGCACCAGAGATAACAGCATCAGAAAGCGCCAAAGCGATGTCATCCGAAGCATCATCGAGCGAATGAGACCATGCGTAGTTCAGCAGCATTTGCAAGCCGGCCCCGAGCGGCCGCCGGTACTGCAATTGCAGAGCGTGATAGTTCGATTGTGAGTCGTTGCCTGTTAGTTCAAATGGTTGAGTGAAGTTGACGTTGGGGCGAGGGAGAATATTCTGTCTCAGCAGATCTCTGCCAGCCTGTCCGGCGTAAGTCGCCGAGACAACCTGTTCTCCGCCAAAAGATTTCTCCAAAGCGAGGTTCCATTGATACGAACGCGGAAGTTCCAGATTGGGGGAAAATGCCGTGATGACTGATCCGTAGGGAGGCGCAAGTGATACGGGAGGTAAGTGGAGAGCGAGATCGGAGACAGGCAGCAAGACGTTCTGTGCTTGGACTGCAAACGCGTTGGGAAAGCTAAACCCGAGATCTCCCGACCGCCCGGTGCCTAGGTCGTAAAAGATCCCTCCCCCGAGACGGATAACATAGTCGCCCTTGCCTGTGAGTGCATAGGCTAATCCCAGACGCGGAGCGAAGTTGTGATACGTGGTTGCCCACAGAGATGTCCCAGGCGGCGCAATGGTAATCTCCGGCGGGTTATCTACGTTCTTCCACGTCGTCAGTGATGTCTTTTCTCGGGCAGAGGGTGCAGGATTCAATTCCCATCGAACACCGAAGGTAATCGTGAGTCGCTGTGACGCTTTCCAAGTGTCCTGGCCGTACAACGACAGTGCATGTGTCAAGAACTTTGTGGGCAGGTTCGTGGAGGTGAAGAAGAAATCGGTGGAACCGCTAGAAAGCAAGTCTTGGGTGCTAAATACCATATAAAAAGGCTCATGCTGGTACGGATTTACATCCAAGTAGAGAGCGCGATAATCCGCGCCGAATTTCAACTGGTGTGCCCCCCTGAAGATCCAAAGATCATCATTGAAGTTCAATTGCCTAGTTCGATTGCGTCCTCCGGAACCTACCTGGTAGAAACCCGTGTCAAAAGACTGGAAATAGGCAAGGTTCTGTTCAGGCTGAAGATCTCCAAGCAATAAGTTCGATCTGATCGGCACCGCGCCGCCGAACGAGTCCAACCGATAGGAAAGATCTGCAGCTTGAGTTGAAAAGTTGGCTCGAACCGAATTGGCGAGGTGCGGTTTGAGCAGCATGTCGAATCCCAAAGTCAACGTCTTCGTGTCGACCTCGACGGCTTGGAGGTTACTTAAAATGCTGACTCTGCTGATACTCTGAGAAGGCGCCTGATCATAACGACCAAACACTGTGAATCGCTTGCTTAAGGTGTAATCAATCCGCGCGCTTCCCGCGTCCAGCGCCGCACTGTTGGAATAACTTCCTGTAAATGGTGCGGTGTACGCCGTGGGGGAAATAGGCTGGCCATTTGGCTGAGGATAGGCGTCGATGTATGGCCGCAGTTCAACCGGCGCGGAGGATCGCGCAAAAGCAGACGGGACTTGAATTACCATGCTCTGAGGCTGGGCTAAACGTGCTCCTTCGTACGACAGAAAGAAGAACATCTCGTTCCTGCGGATGGGACCTCCAAGGAATCCCCCGAAATCGTTGTGGTGTTCGGGAGCCTTTGCAGTCGGTGGTATCGCTGCGTTGTTGAACCAATTGTTTGCGTCCATGACAGTGTTCCGCAGGTAATCAAACACGCCTCCGTGAATGGTGTTTGTACCGGACCGCGTAGTGAGGATTACCTGGCCTCCAGGTGAGCGGCCGAATTCGGGAGCAAACGATGAGGTTTCAGTCCGGAATTCCTGCAGCGCATCCACCGAAACTAGGCTACTGGTACCACCCAAGGCGCTGAAAGCCTGGGCCGCGCCAGTACCCGACTGTCCCAAATTTGGGCCAACACCAACTCCGAAATTCGCGGATACACCATCCACCGTGAAATTGTTGGCATCAGTCCGCTGGCCCGCAACGCTGAATTGTCCTGGTGCCCCGGCACTGCTCGGAGCGATAACTACTCCGGGAGTCAACTGAAGAAGCGTATTGAAACTCCTCCCATTGAGCGGAAGATTCTCTACAAACTTGCGGTCGATCACGGTGCTCACCGATGCGGATTGTGTATTCACCAGTGGTGCTCCACCCTGCACCGTGATCGTTTCCATCGCCGCTCCAACCGGCAACGTGAAATTGATGGAGACCGCATCCTGCACATTCAGCGTAATGTCGGGTTTGATGATGGTCTTGAAACCGGTCTTCGAAACCTGAATCCGGTATGGCCCGGGCGGTAGATTCGGCAGCACATAGATGCCTTCGTTGTTGGTTTTGGTGGAGTACTGCACGCCAGTCACATCGTTGACGACAAGGACATCTGCGCCCGCGATCACGCTCGCGGTGGAATCGAGAACTTGGCCGTTAATGTTTGCGTTCGGCGACTGGGCAACAACCGGCAGGAGGAACACCAGAAAACAGCAGAGAATGATGGCAATCCGGGGCAAGGGCATTTGAATTCTCCAGCGAACAGCGAATCTGCCGCTACTCGTTTATTCGCAGGAAATTCCGAAACTCTACCAAGTAACCTTAATCCTGGATGGAAGAAGAAATCTAGATTTGCCGAACGGCTGCCTTATGGATGGTTAGGATCTGTTTTGAGATATGCAAAAAGAAGCGGTTTGCTGCTGGGTTTCGGGCTCCCGCCATTGGGTTCGACGGTTACAAAAACGGCGTCGATTCGTGCCAACGTTTGCGAATCATTGAACTTCAATACCCAGCGTTTTCTGGAAATGTCGTCTTCCGAAAAAACGCCGAGACTGAGTGCCTGCTGCCGATTCGGCCCACGGCGGCCCCACGCTTGGAAAGTCGTTGCACGCTTCAGGCCATCCTGCTGATCCAAGTCGTAAGCATAGAAAATCAGTGACCTTCCTTTGTCATAGAAGACGCGGCCATATGGCTTCTTCGTCGTGCCGTTATCGGCAACGTCGTAGACTTCCGCAATGTAGAGGTCACGCGCACCGATTAGCTCACGAATATCTCGATCGTGTGCAAGCAACTGCTGCTGCTCGTCGATAATTCCCTCTCGATCCTGTAACTGTTTAGTCAAATCCTCAACTTTGCTCTGAAGCGTTTTCGCGTATGCAGTGTCGTGAGTTGACTGCGCAGCTAGAGAGGCCAGACGCTGTTGTAGGGCTTGAGAATTCTCTTGTGCCGCCTGCAATTTCTGCGCAAGATCCGTTCTCTCACCCACGAGCTCCTGTTTAGCGGCGTCTCCATTGCGTAGATCGCTTTCTAGCCTTTGTTGTGCCCCTTTCATTTGCTCGATTCCAGCCTTCTGCTGTTCGAATTGCGCTCTCAAATCCTTAAGTGCTTCATCGCGTTGCACGATCGCAGTTCGCAACAGCTCACGCTCGTGTGCCGCGTCACTCAGTTGTTCCTCAAGGGACGATTGCGCAGTTAACGATGCCGGTGTTTCGATAACTTTGCCGGATTGAGTTTGTTGTATTCCAAGTTTCGAGTTACGGCTGCTCATCCAGTGGGTATTCAGCCCAAGAGTGGCAATGAGCAGGATTGCAGCAGTACCTAACATCCATACGTGACGCCACGTGGACCTGGATGAAACAGGGGAAGCAAGGTTGAAGGGAGTGTGTGGCCCATTGCCACTTCTCGCAGCGGTGTTTTTGCGGTGGTCCTCCTGCGCCAGACGCTGAAGAAAGATCTTCTCGGCTCGCGGTTGCGACCAGCCAGGACCGGGATCAACATCCAGTACTTTGTCCGGGGCCATCACCGGGATGGCCTCATCTACGATCTTTTCGTATTGCTGGAGAGCTTTTCGGCAGCCAGAACAAACAGCAAGGTGGTCTTGTAGTCGCTTTTGATCTTCCTGGCTTAGCTGGCCCGACGTCGAGACGGCACAAAGTTCCAGGAACTCGTCATGGGATTCGTTTGGCAAAAGCGCCCTCGTTCCCAGGGTAGACGACACTTTGTATCATATTTCGCGCTTGCCCCACAATTTGCCATTAAAAACGCACCGGCGGAGCTTCTCGATCGCGCGATAGTAGTGATGGCTTACGTTTCCGACTGTTTGTCCTAGCTGCGCCGCGATCTCGCCAAATGTATAGCCGTCGTAAAAGTACAGTTGCAAAGTTTTCTTCTGATCTTCGGAAAGCTCGTGCACGATCTCCTGCAACACGTCTCGCGCAATCAATTGTGTATCAGGTGATGCAATGCTGATGGAGTCGTCCTCTTCGGATTCCGACACTTCCTCTATGTCGAGCGTGTTGTAGAAATGGCGAGAGACCAGATAACGGTGCCGCGAGATAGCACGGCGATAGGTCATTTGGAGAATCCAGAGCCGTGCCGAAGCTTTAGCTGGATCAAAAGTGTGGCAAAGACGAAGAATCAGCAGAAAAATTTCCTGCAACAGGTCATCTGCCTCAGCCGCATCACGAAGGGCTCGATAGGCGATTCCTCGGACCACCCGCGCATAACGGCGGAACAGGGCGGCCAGTGCGTCCCGTTCACCGTCGCAGATGTCAGACATCAATTCTTCGTCGGATCGTTGAGACAAAGAATTCGCGTCAACTGCTTCCAACGCGGAGATCGGCGTCTTTCTCCTGGACAGGGAGAGCGGAAGCCTACCTGCTATCGAACTATCCACCTTATCCGCCGATCATGCATTCGGTCGCGCATTTGAAAATGATGGGTTTTCCCCGTTTGTTTTTATCCATCATTCCAAGACACTCTTCGTTGATGCCGCATTCCCAGCAAATTCAGCCCAAGTCAGGCCCTGAAAAGGCCTTTGGCATTGTGCTGCGTGACATTAGGAAGGCGGCGGGATTTTCTCAATTGGACGTGTACATGAGGTTCGGTATCGACAGAACCCAACTGAGCGCTATTGAACGCGGTGTGCAAAGCCCAACTCTCAGGACAATTGATCGTCTTTCCCGGGCTTTTCGTATCAGCCCGAGCGAAATGATGCGTCGAATGGAAAAGTCGCGGTTCTATCGTCGCTAGTCTGGCCAAGAAGCGTTTATGTAAATAGCTCCCGGACGAGAATTCGTGGTTTATATATCTAGTCCACAATATTTTACCTGTCAAGTATATCTGTTATGACGTTTAACAGCCTCGTCGACGCGACTACTTTGTGTGTGGAATGAGCACAGACTTCGGTCGACTGTTTCGCAAACGATTGGCGAGCCTCCGCGAAGCGGAAGGGCTTACGCAGGCGAAGTTATCTGAAGAGATCGGGGCAGGCCCTCAGTACATCAGTCATGTTGAAACCGGCCGCATTAAGACTCCACCGTGGCCTAAGACGACAAAGGTGGCCAATGCTCTGAACGTCTCAATGAGTGATCTGTTATTTTTTGAAGGCGTCGATGATAGCGAGGAACAACTGCGATCCAAAATTCACAGGCTTGCGCAAACCAAGAATGTCGACCTGCTGCGCAAGTATTATCGCCTGATGCTTGTTGCCCGTGAGAAGTAAAAACTGAGGGCACAATCCCTCGTGAACTATATGGTGCGCGTTCGAGCACACGATCTTTGGGACAATATTCCAAAATAGACATCTTGCAACTCATGAAGGAAGCAGTGTTATTCGGTGAGCTTCTTCGCGTTACTAGAAAAGCTCATAAACTCGGAATCGGGGAACTGGCTGAAAGAGTGGATATAGGAGCGAAGCACCTCGGTCGTCTTGAACGCGGCGAGAAAGCACCGTTGTTCGAGCTGATCATCGCTTTGGCGAATGCGATGGACGTATCGCCTTCAGTGTTTTTCGAATTCGAGAATCTTGAAACAGATCCAAAGATTTTGAAAGAGCAATTAGTGCGTCTGATCGAGACGCAGGAACATTGCAGACCTGCGGAAAGCACATCGCTTACTTAGAGCGGGCCTAAAGTCTTAATTAGGTTTCAAAGAACGAACTCAACTTTCGAGCGCCAAACTTCTACCCCAGCTATTAGAGATGCCCGCAGGGGCAATGTGAATGGAACGACAGGAACTTTTCGGGAGCAGAGTACGATCCGTTCGCGAAGCTGCAGGACTCAATCGCGATACTGTTGCCGAAAGAATGAACAGGAGCAGCAGTTACGTTGGCGAAATCGAACGAGGGGAGAAGTGGCCGGCATTTGACACGCTCGAACTCCTAGCAAAGGCCCTTGAAGTAGAGCCTCCGACCCTATTTGAATACGAAGCTGAAGAGATCAACAACGACATCTTGTTGAGTAAATTGCAGCAGTTGCTTTCAAATCGAAATACGGAAGAACTTCAGTTAGCACTTCGGGTACTGAGAGCCCTCTTTCGAAGGTAAGATTACTGGGTTCTGGAGGTCCCCATTCCTCTGACACAGGTTGAGTTCTGAGAGTTTCTCCCCGTCCTAGTCATCACCCAAAGAATAAACTATTCCTTTCAGCACCCATCAAGTGCATACTTCGTCGAAAGGTGCGGAAAGCCAAGATACTCTTCTTTGCGGCATGCAATGAATGTAAGCTTGTAGGTAAATGCTGTCCGAAAGGCAAACAATGCGCCTTATCGGTGATGGCTTTCGATGGTGATCTTTATGCGGAAGTTTCGGGAATGCTCGCACTGGCAACTGCACACGAAGTTGAGTGTGGCGAAGGGCATATTCTGAATGGTCAGATTCGGCCTGGCGGAACAGCTTTCGACGCTCGTTTTGATGAGAATTGGCAACGGGAATAATCACCAAACCAGAATTCGCCGTTATTTGTGCAGGTGGTTCTGTCTGTTGAATTTCGAAGGATAAATGGATACAGTAGAGATGTCCGATCCATCATTCTCAGGTGAGAGTGCATCATGTCTGTAATGGCTGTTGCCGATCTAGAAGCTTTGAAAGATGAGATCATTCGTGAACTCCAGACTAGGGCATTGCGTCCGACGGACGTATTGACTTCTCTTCATTCAAGGTATCCAGATCCGGAAATCAAGGAAGTGATTCTCCAGCTTTTGCAGGAAGGCAAACTGGAGTTGTCGTCGGACCGTCGCTTGCACGTCGCTCAGGTTGCGTAGTGTTGTTGGACACCTCAGACAACGTTGATCGATCAAAATAGCCGTACTGCTCGCCGCCATAGCGTCAAACGTGACCGCCCCAAAACGGATCCGACCGATAGCCGTTCCTATTTTCAAAAAGATCGGGACCGTGTACTCTACACCTCCTCACTACGCAGATTAGCGGAGATAACTCAAGTCGTCTCCGCAGATACCAGTCACGTCTTTCACAATCGTCTTACCCACTCAATGCAGGTATCTCAAGTAGGTAGGAGGCTAGCGGAACGGCTGCTGCTTCTGGACCACGGCATTGTTGAATCGAGTTCCACCGGACTTGATCCAGATGTCGTAGAAGCCGCATGTTTAGCGCATGACTTGGGACACCCACCGTTTGGTCACATTGCTGAGGAAGAACTCAACGACTTTGCGGGAAATGAAATTGATGGTTTCGAGGGCAATGCCCAGAGTTTTCGAATTGTTACACGGCTTTCTCAACACTCGACCCATCATCGAGGACTGGACCTGACGCGGGCAACATTGGCGGCAATTCTGAAGTACCCATGGCTAAAAGGAAATAATCCGTCCAAGTCGGGAAAATGGGGCGCCTATCGCAGTGAGCAAAAGAATTTCGATTTCGCCTGTGAGTTGCTAGGAAAAGCGAACAAGAGAACGATTGAAGCTGAGCTTATGGATTGGGCCGACGACATTACCTATTCGGTCCACGACCTCGAAGATTTCTATCGAGCCGGCAAAATACCCTTACACCTGCTCGCTGACAGGCTTTACGAGAGAGAACGCCGTTTCTTTTTTGAGAATGTGTTCGAGCGTGTGGACAGGAACGGAGGATCAATTGACCGGGAAGCGTCCATTGAGGCGTTCAATGACCTTGTAATCGGCCTTTTCCCCTTGGACAGACCTTATTCCGGAACTTGGCAAGAAAGGGCAGCACTTCGTAATTTCAGCAGCCAATTGATCGGGCGGTACATAAGCGGCACTCGACTTAAGGCAGATGGGGATGGCGATTGCGTTCCGGCCATTGATGAACAGCTCCGAATCGAGGTAGCGATCCTAAAGGAACTCACCTGGACCTACATTATTGAGGCACCGGCACTCGTGACCAAGCAATTTGGACAACGTCGGGTAATTCGCGGCCTGTGTGAAATCTTCTTCGAAGCCGCAAATGATCAGAAACGATGGTATTTGTTTCCGCCTTATTATCGTGATTCGCTGAAGCAGTCGGGCGGTGATCCCAAAATAATGAAGAGAACAGTTGTCGATTTTGTAGCAGGCATGACTGAAAACCAAGCCTTGGCAATGTTTGCGAGATTATCAGGGCTAGAAGCGGGTACGGGCTTGCATGAAATCGTGCCTTGAGGCGGATCTCGAAGAGGACACCTGCCTGCTGGAGAATGCCAAGCACCCCACGTGTCCTTTGCTGATGTTCTGCTCTGAAAACCGACCACGCCCGCGACGGTAGTGACTGTACGCTCAGCGGTCTCACGCTCCATTCAGCACAAGATTTGACCGGACCGCGACCTCGTCCTACTATCTGCGGAAGAGTTGACCAACCAAGCGATCAAGCTTGCATCACCGGTCAGGACCGTTCACGGCTAGGCAATCTATGGAGCAGGTGAGACAAGTTCGGCGTGCGTTCTTCCCTGACATCGAGGGGAATCTCGTCTGGAAAGTCGTATCGTTTGTCATCTGCACTGTGTCGTTCGGCCTAATTGTAGCGACGCTCGGCTATAGAGTTCGTGGTATTACACCTCCTGCCACGTTGTCACTTGGGTTGGCGCTCGCCTTTGCCGTTGCAGCGTTCGTGTTTTCGAAGTTTCTGTTCCACGCCTATCGAGAGCAACGTCGAACCGAAGGCGTGCTCAACGATACCGAACGCGGATTTCAGTCGGTCTACGAGAACACACTGGATGCGATTGTCATTCTCGACGACCAGGCTGTCTGCCGTGAGGCTAATCCCGCCGCCGAAAAGCTCTTTGGAGTACGACGCGAAGAATTAATTGGGCAGGCGATCGTCCACTTCTACAAGAACCCTGAGCCGTTTCAACCGTTTTGGGAACGTCTTTCGGCTGAGAAGGTTCAACAGGGTGAGGCGGAGCTAATAAGGAATGATCATCCTGCTTTCGTCAAGTTCACGGCAAAGAGCGATTGCTTGCCCGGACAGCACGTGATCATTTTCCGCGATGTTACGCAACGACGCCGCGCCCAGCTTTCTCTCTTGGAAAGTGAAGAGCGGTTTCAGCAGATGGCCAGCAATATCCAGGAAGTCTTCTGGATGATCGACGCGGAAACAAAGAACGCGCTGTATGTCAATCAGGCATACGCAGAAATCACCGGACGTTCCGTCGAGTCGTTACACGAGGCGCCTTCTTCCTATGAGGAAGTAATCCACCCCGAAGATCGGCAGCGCGTGCTTGAGAAGCGTGATGAAGCCACCCGAACTGGCCGCTTCGACGAAAGATTTCGCGTTCTCCGCCCCGATCGTGAAGTTCGTTGGGTATGGGCTCGCGGATTCCCCGTGCGAGAGGCGAATGGAGTGATTCGCCGGTTAGTTGGAACGGCACTCGATGTCACAGAAGCCGAGGCATTGCGAAGTGCAACCTTAGCCCTCATTCAGGATCTCCACATGGATTCTGTGATGGACACCTTACTTCGCGCTCTCGCCGAGTTGGTTCCGTACACCTGTGCGCGAGTTTTCGTTCCCGAGGGCGGTCCATGGGTGCAAGCGCTTGGCGAGAGAGTCTGCCCAGAATCCGGCATGAAATCTCATGCATACTTGATTCACCTGAATGCTGAGGAATCCCCCTTCCTCCAGCGTATATCGTCAGAACAGAAGAGTGTTCTGATCCCAGACACAAGGCAGGAAGCGGAGTGGCAGACATTCAAAGGTCATGAGAATTTTCGGTCCTGGCTCTCGGTTCCCTTGTTTGCTTCTGGCCAGTATTTAGGATTTCTTTCGGTCGGACATGTAGAGTCGAACCAGTTCAACGTGGAACATCTTCGCCGCGCTCAACTACTGGCGATTCCTGCCGCTGCGGCGATCCAGAATTCTCAGCTTTACGCGGGAGCGGAAATCTATGCGGAAGAGCTTGAAAAACGAATTGCGGAGCTCCATCAGGCTAAGGCTGCTCTGATCCAGTCAGAGAGTACGCGAACGGCCTCCGAAGAACGGTTTCAAAAGGTTTTTCGCTCCAGCCCCATTGCCTTTAGCATCACGACGCTTGATGAAGGCCGGTTTGTGGACGTAAACGTGGCCTTTGAAGCCCGCTACGGCTACACACGCAGTGAATTGATTGGCAGAACCGTGCATGAACTTGGAATTTGGGAGGATCCGGCAGACCGCACGCTGATGACCGCACAGCTTAGAAGAGGTCCGGTTCGTTCGATCGTCACTAAGTTACGCGCAAAATCGGGGGAAATCAGAGTCACGGCTTACTCGGCTGATCGAATCCAGTTCGATGGCCAACAATGTGTTCTCGCGGTATCTGAAGACGTGCATGTATTCGATCCACACCAGAGCAACTAATCTCAAAGTCAGTTCGACTTCTCCTGTCCGGCTTCCGGTTCTGGAGCCGTAAAACTCTCGAAGATCGTTTCTCCGTAGGCTTTCGTCCTATCAAACCGGACGTTTCGGCTTGTCTTGCGCCTGTTCGGAATTCCGACCACAAAAAAGAAAAATGCACTCCTGAAAAGGAGAGCAGCTTAGCATCGCTTGTGTTGTCGGGCATTCAGGCAAGGGCGACGGTAAATGGCTGAGTCGTCAGACGGGGCGGTCTGAAATGAGAGGCCCAGTCTGCACTGCTTCTAGATCAAATCCGTTTTTTTACCTGGGTCTCTGTAGACAACGAACGGGAGGCATTTGGCTTTGGACTATAGATGGCTACAAGCACAAGCCTTCATCGCCACAATCGCGGAAGAAGGAAGTTTTTTGCGTGCTGCGAAGCGCCTACGCACTGCTCCGTCTTTCCTGACCAGAAAGATCGCCGAGGTTGAAAGAGATCTGCGTACTGGTGTATTCGACCGTACTACCAGAAGGCTTGAGCTAACTGCCGTGGGCCGCCTCGTTCTGCCCGAGATTCAAGTTGCGCTTCGTCATTCGGAACGGGCGTGGGAACTAGCCCATTACTACGGTCGGCTGCTGAATGGCCCCATACGGATCGGCTACTCTCCGTACGCGCAGGAGTCCCTAATCCGTGCACTCCATCGAGTGGATGCACGGCAACTAGAAGCCCAATTGGTGACAGTTGCAGACAGTCCTGAACCGCGACTTGAGTTTCAAGGCGCTACCACACCCGAACTCATTGAATGCGTGCTGCGAGCGAAGATACATGCCGGCGTCGGCGTTCAGCCAGTGTTTGATCCCGAGCTTTGGACGGAGGTACTTGCGCGAGAACCATTTTGCGTCTGCCTGCCGAGAGGACACGCGTTGACTCAGAAACCGACTATTTCGGCTCGTGACCTGCATGGGCAGACACTCTTCTGGATACGGCGGGAGATGCATCCAGGATTCTACGACCGAATGGTGAAATATATCCGCAGCACGGGAGCCCGTCCTTTGTATCAGGAGGGACCGTCCATGACACAAGCCATTGAAATGGTGGTGCACGGACTTGGCATAGCGCTGTTACCGAATTCCGCCGTGCGCTTGTCGCGTGCAGGTGTGGTGTTCCGAACCATCAATGACCGATATCTCCAAATCGAGACGGTCTTATTTACAAAGAAGGAGTTCATGCATGGTGTCCTACAGGATCTCATGCAGTTTCTTGTCTCACACCTCCGGGCTGTAAAACCGAGTGTGCAGTAGACGTGGGCGTTCATTTCTCAAGTTCCAGGATCTCAGAAATCGTGCGCCTTTTCTCACTCCGTGAGACATGGATTACGAGATCTATGGACCGTTGGCACTCTTCTTCGACATCACGAAGATGAACATTTCCAGAACTGCGCATGGCGAGGTGGGACAGACGAAGCAAAGATTCTTGCGCACCATTGGCATGAATGGTCGTCAATGATCCGCGGTGGCCGGTATTGAGAGCATCCAGAAAGACGCGGGCTTCTGTTCCCCGAATCTCTCCCACTATGATCCGGTCGGGGCGGTGGCGAAGCGCGGCCTTGAGCAAGTCGGTGAAGCTGATCTGATTCTTATGGGTATCGAGCTGTGCTTCGGCGGAGATGACGTGGGGCTTCCTTATGTACAACTCGGCGGTATCCTCAAGAACCAAAATCCGCTCGTGCTCAGGGATGAATCCGGCCAGCACATTCAACAAAGTCGTCTTGCCGGAAGCGGTTCCACCCGAGATGAGAATGTTGTCACCGCGCTGGACCGCAGATGCCAGCGTTTCGGCTTGTTCCTCGGTCAACATCTTACGGCTGATCAGGTCTTCCATGGTGAATGCGCGTGAAGTGAATTTCCGGATGGTCATCATTGGGCATGGATGAACGACTGGGGGAATCAGGGCGGCCATACGGCTGCCATCGGGGAGCCGTAAGTTCATGATTGGGGAGTCGGCGTCGAGCTTTTTGCCGAATCGGTTGGCGATAACTTCGAGTCCCGCCGAAAGCTGCCCTTCCTCGAAACGTATTCCCGGAAGGGGCTGTATTTGGCCTTCTTCCTCTATCCAGACGGACGAATCAGGATTGACCATGATCTCGGAAACCGTTTCAGCCTCAAGTAGGTGTTTGATCGGCTTCAGAAATGGCAGGATCACTTCGAAGCTCATGATTGTAGTCTCCGTGGATCGAAGCCGATGTGTTCCTGTTCGAACCAAGTCATCGTGATGGGCAGAAAGTCTGGCTTGAGATAGCAATACGTTGCCGGTTGCGGGCTAATGCCGTCGAAGGCGGCAACTATTGCCTGCGCGTTCTTCAGTTCAAAGAACACGCGCTCCTCAAACAATGGTTCTTTGTGTTTCTGGTATTGCTTGGAAGCCGATACCGACCCCTTACTGGAGGATGTGCGTCCACTGAGCCAACCGACATTGGCATTGGTGCTGGACTCGGAAACGGTGTAGCTAATTCGGGTATGATCGGCCTTGCCGCAGAGTTCGGAGGCAAATCTTGCAGTGTCAGGGTCGGACGTGGACAGGAAAATCTTCGTGCGAAATGCCTGAAGGAGTGTTTTCACACCTTCGTTCGGCAACGCCTCTTTCAATGACGAGATACTCTGCGTGGCCACAATCGGAATGCATTTGGGTTGGCGCGAGATAGAGAGGAAGCGCTCGTCGCCGGTTGGATTGTCGCCGCCAACCGTGGCAAAGTTCTGATATTCGTCACAGATGAAGACCGTAGGCCGGAAATACCGATGCGGTTCGGTGTCCATCTTGGGGATGCGCAACTGAACGGCACGTTGATAGTCAATCTTCATCATGGTGCCTATGACCTTGGCAAGGGCTGGATTCAGCGCAACGGGAAAGTTCAGGCCGACGACCTTTCCGGATTCGATTAGTTCATCAAAGGATGGCAGCACGTTCCCATCTGGATCGTCCTCGCAGTGTTTGCCTTCATACATTTCCTTGGGTGGACAGAAGACACGGCGGACATCCGGATCGGTCTCAAACAGTGAGAGAAAAACAGCAATGCCCTGGATGATGGAAGTCTTGACCTCGGAGCGAAAGAACTTCCAGTGCTCCCAGTACCAGTAGTGGATGCTCTCGAAGCGGGCGCGGGCAACCGGGTCGTCTATCTTGCGTATATATAAGGTTATCTGGGCACCGGTATCGCGGACCAGAATCGACTCCAAATCCTGGCTCCATCTCGCTACATATTGGCCAGTGGTGGAATTCCATTCAAAGTCGAATGCCTTCAATGCCGGTTGGTGTCGCAGATATGCGGCTTTGTCGATTCCGATGAAAGTCACCGAAGTGAACCGCCTGCCTACGTCCACCAACATCTCTTCCAGCGTGCCTGCACTGATGACGGTTCGAAACACGTCCAGCAAGGTGACGTACCCATCGCGGACACGGTGCAGCAGGATTACATATCGGACCAGATCAGTGTAGGACTGCTGCCAGAACGGTTCCTTGCCCTTGCCCCAAATGACCGTGATGATCGAGGCAATGTTGAAAGCCTGGGCGTACGCGTCGAGCGAGTTGTTGAGCGGGTTGTAGCGGATGTTTCCATAGAGTGAGACCTCGATGTAGTCGTCTTCGCGTCCGCAGCTTTGAAGGATCTTTTGCAGTTGCCGACAGAGGTCGCCCTTTACTTCTAATACGACACCGGAGAGTCTTTGTCCTGGATCATCTGCGCGATACGAGAAGAGTTGCCGCATGGCGGGCAAGATGAGGGCTTGGGTCTTGCCCGAACTAATCGCGCCAATGACAGCGATTCCGGTGTAGAGACCGCGCTCTGGGATTGCAAGCCAGTGCGGACTCTCCGAAGGCTCGGGTTTGATCTGCTGATGGACTTCGCCAACGATCAAGAACAAGTCACGCCGTGATTGCGGGTCAGGATATTCGGGCAGGCGCCCGGCGGCTCGCTGAACATCTGGTGCATAGAAATGAACATACGCCAGTGAGAACAGGATGGAGACAACCAGGTAAGGCGTACTGAACAGAAACAGAATGTAGCTTCTGACGAGTATTTGATAAACAGTTGGACGTTCGAGAGCTATCAATCGCAGGAGAGGATCAGCCGTATCTATTGGGTAGAGTCCTTGCAACACGATTCCACAAGCTGCGCTCAGTCCAATGGAGAGCAAAAGCCGGTGTTCGGTCAGATACCGCAAGAGATTCCTAGGGGTTCCAGTAATTGACACTGACTGTCCTCTCAATCCTGGCGAATAGGTGCTGCTGCGACTGTTGCGTTTATTCTGTCTGCCTGTTCCGGTGTTGCTTTGTTCGATGGAGGTATAAGTTTCGGATTGTTTTCGGTACGAGACGGCTTCGCTGCCAGCTCAGCCTTGTACTTTTGAAAGTCTTCCGACTGTGCAAGAGCGAAGCGCAGCAGTTCGTTGATGATGTACTTGCGCTCGTTCTCACTCCACTTACACATCAGGTCAATATCCGACGAGATCGACTCTTCGATGTTGGTCTTGAGCAGGACCCAATTGATCTTGCTCGCTCCGTGTTCAATTCTCAGTTTGCTCATGTTGACGTCCTTCCTTGGTCGCAATCGTGGCCGAAGCTAGTACTCCTTCGAGACCTTTGTCTGTCCAGCAAGGGTCCGGGGGCGGGAGCGACCAGCGCTGTGCGCGGAGGGTCGCTCCCGCCCCCGGTTTACCCCGGTCTTGACCCCGCCGTTTTGCCAAGTTGTTGTTGGGTAAGAACTTTGGGAGGACGGTCTAGAGGCAGAGGGCGAGAGGCGGCTAGAGAGGCGGGTTCGTTACGTCGTATCCTCGGATAGCTCCGGCGATACAGCAACGGAGTGAGCTTTCCCCTCAACAGCACAGCATTCCGCGGTGAAGCCGCACGAGTTTGACGCCAATCGTCGAACCGCGTTTGCGCGTCTTGATCCGCTTGGGGAGAGAATCTCTTGCGGCACTCCTCGGTTGCCGCTCCGAAGTTGCGCTCCGAACTCGAAGCGTAGACCAACTCGAAATTGCCGAGCGCCCGCAGCAGTGGCTCGACTGTATCGAGATAGCGACGAAACTTCTTGATCGTGAGCATGCCCTCGTCGGGAAAGAGAAACCGCACTTGCGATTCGTCCGGATGTTCGCGGTCTGCCAGCGAGATGGGAAACACAGCGAGCGGCGGAAGAAATTTTCCCCGGTGATCGGTGAACAACTGGAGAGGAACCCTTCTGGTCTCGACGAAGAACCGTTTGCGCTCTGCCTCCGACACCAGGAAGCGATCCTCCTCCCGGTCAAGAACGTAGTCGAGAGCGATGAGCCGTGCCTGAATAGCAGCGTCACCCTTCCGCCGCCGATTCTGCGATTCCGGGTTGTCGAGGAGGCCATAGATCGTTTTGGCGCGCAAATGATAGACGCGATAGCCATTGCAGTAGTCGAGAACCTCGACATGCCCGGCAGTTCGCGTCTTCTCGATCAGCTTCTGGGCAATCGCTCCCGCAACCCGGTCAATAAAGTAATCGTACTGGCGACGGACGAAGTAGCCGGAGTGAGCAGCGACGAGATACAAGAACATCGCTTCGCGCTCGGTGTAGCCGAGCGATCTGATATCGGCAATGGGATCGATGGTCATGACTTACAACTCCAGAATGCGATCGAGCAGGTGATGTTCGTCCTCGATCTTTGCTGTCAAGGTGGAACGGTCGGAGGCGGATGCGTAGAGCCGGAAGCCCGCCTGCGCCTTGTTGTGCAAATGGCCGGGGCGATAGGCGGCGGTCAGGACCTCTACATCCGCGTGCCCGCTACGACTTCCCTGGTCAAGGTCGTATTCGATGCGGGCGTCGGGAATCTGAATACCGCCGCCGACAAACGGAAGCTCGAACTGTTGAGCGACCTGCTGCTTGATTTCGTTCATGTCGCGTTCAGGATCAGCCTTGCGCTCGGCATAGATCGCTTTCTGAATTTGCGCTTTCATCTCGAAGTCGAGACGGACGCGAAGGTTGGTGCCGCCTGCGTTCTCGATGCGCTCGGACTCTTTCCGATAGGCACGATAGATTTGCGCGTCGTGCTCGACCTCGCGCGGCTTGACGAGGCCCGAGTAGAGGCGCTGATCTTCCGGCAGGCCCGCGAGTTGGCGAGCCATCCTACGCCCCTCTTCGGTGAGAGTCACGACCTCGATAGGCTCCACCTTTCCAGCGCGACCGTCGCGGCGAGCATTGACCGATTCGACTTGGACCAGCCCTTGTTGCGTGAGGAATCGAAGATCGCGGGTAAGCCGAGAGTGCTGTCCGTCGTAGACACTGGCGGCAAGATCTCGGGTCGAGACGACCCGGAAGCGACCGATCTCGCCCAGCGCCGTGATCTCCTCTGGCCGGAGTGACGGACCGATCACTGAGACCGGCAAATTGTTGCGCCGTGGGCGGCGCGAGGTTTGGTGATCGTGTGCGACGGCCCGCCGCGCATCCGGTTGCGAGTGTTGCGGGGAATATTGAGGCGAACCGTCCTTCGTCCTTGTCGGCTCGCGATGGAGGTTCAACTGCCGAACGTGCTCTCGCTGATCGCGAAGTCGGTCGCCGTGCAGCTCGATCGGCGATGGTTCAAGCGGTGGCGTCTCCGGCGACTCCGGCTGGCGCCGCCGCAGCAGCTCGTGCGGAAGATCGAATCGCATCACCGCTCCTCGCGTTTGGACAGCGTATCTTCGGCTTCAAACTCGAATGACTCTTGGCCAGGATCACTCTTCGAGACGTTACCTCGCGAGCGTTCGACGGGGACGGATTGGCGAGCCTGAGGAGATGTAGGTGCTGGCGGGTCTTCCTTCTTGACCTCATCGTCGTAGCGGATATCGGTTCGTTGCCCGTAGATCTTGCTGATCTTGTACTCAGAAACATCTCCGAATTCTTCGAGCTTGCGCTGATACTCCGCGCGAGCGGCGCGCACGCGGGCAACGAGATCGTCGTCCCCGTAATACTGTGGCGCTTGGCTTCGCCGGTGAGGCACCGGCGAGGGAGCGGGGGCCTCGCCGAACTCGATACCTTGGGCCTCTTCGCCCTTTGGCGTTTCGCGTGGTGATTTCCTGGGGGAATCCTCTACTGCCATCATGATCTCCTTCTCTCGCCTGTTGGGCGGTTTGTCGTGTGTACGGTTGCCGGCTATTCGCTGAATTCCGTTGTGATTTCTTCTGAGAGTTCGTTGTGCCCACTGTGAATCTCCTGGTCTAGGTGCTTGAGCTTGCGGCCGGTGTCGCGAAGGAAGAACTTGCGTTCGATCCAGATGGCAAGGCCGAGAATGTTGGCAAACAACAACGCGCAGTACGCACTGATTTCCGGCAGGTAGCTGCGGACGATCAAGCTGCGCCAGGGCGCGAGGAAGCGCAGCTCGCCACTGAGCCAGACGATCAGCGCAAGAAAGATCAAGGTCGCAATGAAGACGGCATTGGCCAACATGAGGGTCTCCTTATCAGTGGGGTACTCGATAGTAAAAAAGGCGGAGAGACCGGAGGTCATTCCGCCTTTTGGACGAAGCCGCTCACGCGGCCTCGTCGTCGATCGGATCATGCCCGGAGCGCTCCGGGCGTTGGAGCCTGCGAACGCTGCTGGCGCGTACCTCCCAGCTGCGGCGCTTGAACGACTTATCGCCGTTGGCCTCGTACTCGGAGCTGCGCAGTTCGCCCTCGACTTCGGCGTAGTCGCCCTTCTTGAGCTCTTTCGCGAACTCGGCGGGCTTGCCGAAGCAGACGATGCGGTGCCACTCGGTATGGGAGACCCACTCATCGGACTGCTTGTCCTTGAAGCTGGACTTGGTCGCGAGGGAGAAGACGGTGAGTGAGTTGCCGTTGCTGACGGACTTGGTTTCGGCGTCTTTGCCGACGAAGCCTTTGAGCTGGATGGTGTTCTTGTAGAGAGCCATGATCTTTTCCTCCGTATTGGTTTGGCCCGAATCTCACTCGGGACACCCTTTGCGCGAAGCGTCGCGTAGTGTGCCCTGCTCCCAAGGGCAAGCGGCGCTTTAGGGGAAGGACCCGCAAGAAATCTCGCCCACAGGGCCGAAAGCCGCGCGTTGGTTAGCGCGGGAGATTTGTTGTGGAAGGAACCGGAAAAGCAGAGCCGCGCAGTTCCCGCCGGGCGCAGGACAAGCACCGAGCGGGTGACCGAGGGAGTGACAGGACTAAACCTGGAGGAATGGCGCTCACCGAAAACATTCCAGCCAGGGAAACCGGAAGGGCGAAGAAACCGGGCCATCGTCAACTCCCGAACGCCTGATCCTCGCGGCAGTAGCTGATGACAAGTCCGAGTGGGTTGGACAACAGCATCTGGTTGGGCACCTCGTCGCGGAATCCATAGACGACGTTCGCGGTCCAGCGCTCGCGGCGTTGCTCCCGTTGGTCGCCGATGGAGTGAAAAACCTTGTCGAATTCGATGCGTGCGCGATAAGGCGACTGCCGCGTATCTTCGAGTACGACGGCCTTGATCTCGATGTCGACATTCTGCTGGCTGGCGTCGAGCAGGAAGGCGTCGAGCACATTCGTCTTGCGGACCTCGGCCAGCGTGGCAGCCTGCAATTCGTTCGAAAAGAAGTTCAGCGATTCCGCAAAGTCGCGATGCAGGGTCGCACGATTGCGTCCGTAGTAGAGCTCCGTCCAGCGCGCGAGGTAATACTTGCTGACACGCTCGATAGGGATGGCACGGAGGTCGTCATAGCGGAGTACCTGCCCGCGCCCGGAGTCGGTAACCGAGATGATCAGAGGCTTAAGCTGTAGGGCCGCCGTTTGCGCCCTATATAGAAGATAGAGACAGACGGATGAAACCCCTGCCAAAACCAGAATCGCGATCTTCAGGTAGGTGTTGGTCACGACTGGCTCAGCGTAGAGTTCCAAGAACCTTTGTCCGGCCGCGCTGATCGGCAACGAATTTGGTGTTTTCGTCATATTTCTTTACCCCAGTGGGTTGACCCAGGAGCCGGCGCGTCCACCGAGAATGGAAGCAGTTAGCTCCGGAATTTTGATCAACCCGTAAATGCAAACAAATAACGTCACCAGTAGTGCGGGCAGGATGGTGAAGGCATTGGAGAGTGAGAGCGGTCCGATGACGGCCAGCATGCCCAGCAGCACCTTTGAGAAGACGAAGATGAAGGCGGAGGCGACGACTTGGTAGAAGCTGAAGCCGAGAAACGCCTTGAACCACCCCCAGAAGAGCCAGTCCATTTTGGGCACGATGAAGAATGGAATGAAGATCGGCCCCAGCAATACACAAACGGCGGACGCCACATAGCCGTAGGCGATAATGGCAAACGCCACCGCTTGCATGGCGGCAAGCGCAACCGCCATGACGATGAAGGTCAGCGATTCGTGAAAGCTGAAGATGCCAGGTGGAGAGCCGAGTTGCTCCTCGGCGTTCACCACGGCGTCGGCAATCTGCTGCATCTGGTCGGATTCGATCAGAGCTGACAGTTGCAGCGTCTCTTGAGTAACCAGATCGCTGAAGCTATAGCCGACTCCCGGAATAGGCGTTGAGTAGTAGGTCAGCATACCGAGGCCGAAAGAGATCAACAGAATCAGGTCGGCGAAGTGAGCGAAATTGAATCCGCCGCCGTGCCCGTGGGCGGCGGAGAGGGCGGCCTTCACGCCAAACCAGACAATCAGGATCAACGCCAGGCCACGAAACAGGTTCAGGCCCATCGCCTGAATGGCTGTGCTGTGGCTGGTGAGCAATTCACTGATCGCCTGGCCGAGAAATGTGAACGGATTCTGGTTCATCGAATTAGTGTGCGTTCGTGCTCAATGAGATCGAGCGAATGGCATCGCTCACCCCGCCACTGACATGTTGCATGGTCACGTTGAAGTTCTGCTGGAAATACACAGCTTGATTGATTAGCCGGTTCTGTTCGTCCATGCGCTGCTTGTCGGCGAGCGCCTGATGCGCGACAGAAGCGGCGAGGATCTGGTTCGTGTCCTGCTGCGAACGGATTTGGAGTAGTGTGGCGGTGTTGATCTTTCCCAACACAGCCATCTCGGTCTGCTGCGTAGGGTCGGTGGAGAAGGTGTCCGATTCGAGATTGGCCAGCTTTTGAGCGAATGCCTGTGAATTTGATCGGATTGTACCGAGCGTCGAGAGCGTGCTGGTTAGCGTGCCTTGTCCAATTTCGGAAGTAGCATACTGGTTCTTGATGGCCGCCTGCGTCGGTGCATCCTGGGCAGAAAGACTGATCTCTGGATAAGTGTCGGGCTGAATCACCGCGTTTTCGTAGGCGGCAAGCGCGCGACTTGGGCTTCCGAGGTCCAGCGCATCAATCCATGCCGAAGTGTTGCCGTAGGTGTTTGGCGCGGACAGATTGGTCCATTGCGAGAAGTCTGATTTATAACGCTGATAAAGGTTCTGCGGCATTCGCGACATCTGGTAGGCGAGGTTGTACGCGTCGATGATCTGGTCGCGCGTCTGAACCGCCGTTGTGTACATGTCTTGAAGCTGCTTGAACTCCTTGACGGCATTGGCGTAGTTGGTGGGATCAAAGACAGTCCATTGCGCGTGCGCTGAAGAGGCAAACAGTGCGACGGACAGCAAAACGAGACAGCAAAGCCTTCCTGATTTCATTCAAACCTCCTGTTCATCGGTGATAGTTGTCGGCTCCCGGCTCAGATATTGGGAGGAACCGTGTGGTTTTCGTATGCAGGCAGCAGCAAGTCCTGTGTCAGATAAACCTTGATCCGATGACCTTCACGGATAGTGAGGGTCGGCGGAATGTTGATGAAGCGGTCCAGGACGTGAGCGCTTTCTTGCGAGAGACTCGATGCGACACCTTGCCGGTACATATCGGAGCCGCTCTGGTTGTAGCCGCCGTCGGTCGTTGCCTCCGCCGCGCCAGAGATGATGCCGAGCGCAATCGAGGCCCCGAAGATTTGGGGATAGTGGTTGTTGACCTTGTCCTTCAATCCGGTCTCGCCGACCTGGTCGAGACCGAGGAACTGGTCGAGGTCAACGGAATAGCCGTCCGGCATCAGCATTCGATGAAATGTGACCGTAAGCCGCTTCTGCCCAAAGCCGGAAACCTTCAGCACCTCGCCGAGAAGGAACGTGCCTTCCGGTATGAGAATGTGCTGACGGTCCTGGCTGTAAACGGGATTGGTGACCATTACCTTCACCGGCCCGGAGAATTCACCGTCGAGACGGTTGACAAGCGCTGTGTCGATGGTGGTCCCTTCGAAGAGCACATAAAGCTGGCCATAGGCGGAGTTGACATTCACCTCCGATGTTTTCTGGTTGCTCGATTGTGTCTTCTCGGTCGTGTTGGTGCCGACAAGTTGTGCCTTTGCGGACGGCGACATGGCCAGTGATTCGTTGCCGACGTCGGAGACCACATCTCGTGATTGTGTAGAGGAAGATTGCTTCACGGCATCGCTCATGCCGACAAGGTTGGAGGCGAAGCGCGCCTTGAAGCTCAGTGTTCGCTCGGCATCCGCCATCGGATCGTGCGGAGGCTCAGACTGCCGGATATCACTGTTCCGAGCAACGTTTGCTTGTGCGTCACTTCTAGTCGCGACGTTCGTCACTGGAATATCGCTGCTCCGCGATTGTGTTTCCTCGCTTTTTCTTTGCTGTTCCGTTAGCTCGCGTTGCAGTTCTTCGATGTTGCGCCGGTTCGCCTCCGTCGAAACGGCAGGACCTGCCGCCGAAGGTTTGGTTGCAGGTTTCGTCTGGTTCTTCGAGAACATCACCGCCATCAGGATCAGCACGGCCAGTCCGACAATGGCGTAAGCCTGACTCTGCTTGGGCAGAACACCTTCAGGCTTCGGACGTCGGTCGTGCAATTCGGGAATGTCCACCATCTCTTCAGCGGGCGGAACGCGACCGGACTTCTTGTCTTTTTCCTCTGACATCGCTCCCTCCTGTTATTGGTTGACCCGTTCAAAGGCGAGCTTGTGCTTGCCGATGCGGAGATAACCGCGATCCACAACCTTGGAGATGACATACGTTCCATCTCTCAACTGAAAGTTGATGAGGTTGGGCTTGCCGTCTTTCAGTTCGTAGATCGCAAACTTCTCGGTAGCAGTGGACTTGATGTAGGTGAACTGGCCGTCCTGATAAATGGCATCTACGTTGAACGGCTTGTCGTTGCGGTAGCGATAGTCGAACTTGAGTATCCGGATGGGATACTCGGCACGAAACTGCTCAATCGCCTGCGCCGCCTGTGTTTGTGCCACTTGTGCCTGGGCCTTTGCCGACTCGACTTCCGATGCCGGAACATACTTCGGCAGGCTGTGGACGGCAGCAATGGAGGAAGCATCCGAAGGCTCAATCACCACCTTCAGGTCGGGTTCGCCAGATTCGACTTCGTCGAGCGTGAACGAATATACGTTGCCCCTGTCGGTGATCAGGTTCAGGTTGGAGCGAATGCCTTCTTTCGCGGGATGGAGAAAGCAGTAGTTGCCGCTGGCGTCGATGATCCAGAAGTCCTTGTCGCCGGTGGCGACCTCTAAAATCTTCTCTGTGGCGGGAAGCTGAATCAGCGTCGTGTAGCGGAGTTTTGCCTTCACGCTGACGATGTCATTGGTGTGGTACTTCACCACACGAGCGGTCGGCTGGGCGAAACCCAAGGCCGAACCAAACAACAAGCAAATAACGGATAGGAACCTTATTTTCATTGGTCACCTTTCATTTCCTGGGATTGCAGGTTGGGATAATCATGGGCAAGGCGCAGGAGTCCTTCTTCCGCGCCGTAGCGGCTGAAATATTCCTGCCTGCGCAGGTTGTCGCGGGCATTGTTGGTGACGATCCAGTACGTCAGTGGATCAACTTCCAGCACAAGCCTTTTGGTGCCTTGTGGCTGGATCAGTAGTAGGTCACGCCTGGGAACGAGCGACTCCAGCAGTTCCAGCTGCGTATCATTGAATTGGAAAATCTCGGTGTAGAGACGACGGTCGATATTCGGATTGGCGAGGAATATCTTGGTCGGGCAGGATTCGTTGACAACGTGCAGCATCTCCGATGTCTGCAACTCCACGACCGATTGCGTCGCAAGGATCATCGCGGCGTTCTTCTTGCGCCAGGTCTTTTCCGCACGCGTGATCCAGTCGCGGATGGTCTGGTTCTTGAGGAAGATCCATGCTTCGTCGATGACAAAGGCTTTGAAGATCGCGGTGTTCTCAGGCTTTTCGATCTCCGATGACGCACGCTGCAGGACGTAAAACAACAGCGGTTCCAGAATGTCCGGATATTCGGACCAACCGTCAAAGTTGAAGGTCTGAAAACGCGAGAAGGTCAGTGTGTCTTCGACGTTGTCGAAGAGGTATCCAAACTGACCAGCCTGCGTCCAGCGATGGAGCCGTTCACCAAGCGGACCGAGAATAGAGGCGAAGTTGGTTAAGGTCCGTATCTCGCGCGGAAGCTTGTAGGCGCGCTCAATCGCGGCAAACAGCGCCTTCTCGTCCGTTGTTGTTAGTTCATATCGCCCACCAGATTCGATCAACACTCGCAGGAAGAGATAGAGGAAGTTCAGATTCTCGTGCGTCGGGTCGAGTGAGAACGGATTGATGGTGAAGCCGGGGTTCTTCAGTCCGACATTGAGATAGGTTCCGCCAAAGACGCGCGTGAGTGTTTCGTAACTGCCACCGAGATCAAAAATGAATGTCAGCGGTTCATACTTCTGGAGCGACTGAAGCAGGGAGCCCAGAGCAAAACTCTTGCCGGAACCGGTGGCCCCGAGGACCAGCGTATGCGCCACATCTCCCGCGTGCAGATTCAGGTAATAGGGAGTTCCATGGGCGGTTTCAAGCACTGCAAGGTATTCTCGTTCCAGGTGGGCATTCCAGGGTTTTCCGGAATCGACCGTAAACAGGAACGACAAGTCGGCGTAATTGGAGTTGATCGCCCACTGACGGCGGAGGTTGAACTGGCGATTGCCCGGTACGGTGGCAAAGAAGGTATTCAACAGGTTGTAGCGTTCCTCATAAAGCAGGCCATCGTGCGTGGTGAACAGTTTTTGGAATTCTCCAATCGTCTGTTCCACCTTCATACGGTCTTCGTCATAAATGATGGCCGAGAGCGTGAACTCACCGAAGGATTTGCCCTCCATTCCAAGTGCGGTCAGCGCGTCACCTAATTCGGCGACGGCAGCCTCTTTTGAATCGTCCACCAATTCATCGCGAGGCCCGGTGTTCTGGCGGTCCTGCAAGTTGGAAAGAAAACTGGTCTTGGAGTTGTGGTAGTGGCGGCGCCGCTTATTGATCTCCTTGCGCGCGTCGGCGTTATCCACCGGATGCCACTCGGTGACAACGTGGAAATTGGCTGGAATGTCGAGCAGCCCGTTGAGTAGCAAAGGCTGCGTTTCACTCGGCATCTCCTTCAGTGTCAGGACACGGACGAAGTAGTCATCCAGACGGAGATAGCCGCGATGTGCTTCCAGCTCCGAGCCGCACAACTGCCAGTCGAGGAAGCGCGGCCCGTGCAGTCGCGCTTCTTGAACTTTGGAGGGGCGGAAGTTCACGAGACGCCGGACCAGCCGGAAGGTCTTCTCCGCCCCTAGCAGCTCGACCTCGATCAGGTCGTTGAGCTGCCCACTCAAGCTCTGCACTCTTTGCTGCAACCGCATCCGGTCGCGTTCGATCTCTTCGTACAGAAGAGTGCGTTCTTTATGACTGGAGGCCAAGCCCCACAAAGCGCGAAGCGATTGTCGTGGGTGTTTTGGCAACTGTGCCAATGCGTGCAGCAATCCAGTCCTGGCGTGTCTGCCGTCGATCATCACGACCCAGAAGATCTCGATCGAGTACAACCGCTCGGCCTTCGATTCAAGGAACGACGTGCGTTGTCCGAAGGTGGCGCGTACCAGTGGACTGCCTTGTCGCGGGCACGGAATAGCAGGCAAATTGTGTTTGAAGAGGATCTGATAAAGCCGCGTCCTGGTGTCGAGCGATCGAAAAGCCGCTTCCAGTCGTTTCACCGCGTAGTCACGTCCTGCATGGTCGAGGCTTTCGTAGTCGATGCCGCCAATGCGCAGCGCACAACCGAGATCGCCGGACTTGGTCAGGAAGCAGTGTTCATCCCAGAAGCCGTACAGATTGATCTGAGCGGCGAATGATCCTGCCTCTTTCCAGTCCTCGGTGATGTTGCTAGTCCTGAACACGGTGACTCCTGATCGTGATTGCGATGGGTTCCCATTTCATCGGGTCGTACCGTCTGCGGAATTTGCTGGAGTTGAAGAGCACGCGGAGGATTTCCACGTCGTGTTTGGTGGCGATACGGGCTGCGACAACACTTACAACGAACAGCACAATGCCGCCTAACAGTGAGTGCATGAGCGAGAAGATTGCCCCTCCTGAGATCAACGCGACGAAGAACAGTCGCCTCTCTGCACCCAAGATGGTCAGTGGGCGGTTCATGGCCTTGAACACCTTGTTGCGCCGATATTCCAGTTGTGAGCCGCCCTTGACCATCGCGCAGTCTCCTCCTTTCTTCTGTTGTTCTTATGGAAACAACCAGGCCATGAAGTTCACTGCCCCGATGGCCATGCCGACGCCGAAGACGATTCCAGCCAGCATCCGCTTGGACTGGCCCTCGCCATAGGCGAACATCAAACCGCCGACGACGATGGCTACCAGCGACAAACCGGTGGCGATGGGGCCGGTAAAAGCTGTACGGAGAACATCGACAGCGTTTTCCCAGGGGGAGGCACTTGTGCCTTGCGCAAAGGCTGGAATGGTCAGCAACGTCAGCGAAGCGGTTAAAGCGGTACGTAACGGCGTGCCGAATCTTCGGCGCTTAGGAGTTAAGGGAGTAGGTGGCTGCATGAATCAGGTTCCTCCGAGTTTTCGCGGACCATCTGCCGCGTGCTCGGAAGACCCTAAGCCAGAAATCGAGACACCATTTGTATCTTTTTAGGACGATTATTCTCTTTTAGGCAATAATCGCTGGGCGGCGATCCTGTTGCGGATTCTTGCCATACGATCTACGGCGATGCGGTGGTACGCCTCGTCCAGTTCGATTCCGATAAAGTGACGGCCAGTGAGTAAGGCCGCAGCGCATGTCGATGCCGAGCCACAAAATGGATCGGCTACAAGATCGCCGGTCCGCGAAAAACTCTCGATCAACGGGATGAGCGACGAAACCGGCTTCTGTGTCGGATGCAACTTGTTCCGGGAATAGCGGAACTCCCGCACATCAGAGATCGGCGCGGCGGGCGCGTTCGGATGACCCTTGGCTAGTAAGAAAGCCTGCTCGTGCTGGTAGCGCAGGAATGTCGTTCTCGATGCATAGTCTTTCGCGAACACGAGGTGGCCGACTGGATGGAATCCTGCTTCCCGCCATGCTTGCAAGAAAGAATCAATCCTCGACCAGCCGTAGAAGCAGATCATGAAGCGGTTGGTTTTCAGGATTCGGAATGCTTCAGTGAATGCCGGCTTAAGCCAGGAGTCATCGCGGTCATTCGGAATGCTGCGGCCTGCGCGATCACGGAAGTTCACCAGATACGGTGGATCGGTCAGAATCAGATCCACGCTCTGTGCAGGAAGCTGGCACATCACCTGAATGCAATCGCCATGGACGATGCTGTTAACGAGCGTGCCGTTGTGGACGCGAACTGCGTTTGCGGTTGTCATTTTCGAATCTCCTCTTGCCCCTTGTCTCTGGAGTCGCTCGGGGCACACTGGGCGGAGCCATGCGAGGGGTCCTGCTCCCAAGGGAGACGCGGTGCATTCCCGGAGGATCGCGAGGGAATTTTGCCGACGAAAAAAGTCCGTTATCCGCATGCGAAATTGCGGCGTGAAACCGGGACCCGGAGGGCGCGAGTTTTCATGTCTCCCAAACATTCAGAAAAAATAAAATGGCGAAAACTCGCGAAGCAGAACAGCGCTTCTCGCAGGGCGCAGGAAGAATTCCCAGAGCAGTGCCTGAGCGAAGCAAGAGATCAAAGTGCAAATGGAGACACTATGGCTACAGCGACTAGAGACCGGAAGGAGGTCATTCCCTGTTGCGATTCCGCACAGATCCCAGGAGTACGTAGGGCACTCTCAAGTCCCCGGGAACAATACAACTCATGGATTCCAGCCGAAGGCGTGGCCTCATTCGGCGCTAATACCAGAAACAGCCTACGCTCAAACAAAACGACTCTACGCCGTCTTCTGATAGAACGAGAACCGTTGCGTGCTTGTTTTGCGGCCAGAAAAACGCAGCCACAGATAACCGCAAATGCCCGCGACAGTCGAAGCCACAAGAATCGCGAACTTGGAGATATTCACCAACTGTAGGTTTTCGTAGGCAAGACCGGCGATGAATATCGATACCGTAAACCCAATTCCGGCCACGATCCCAATCCCTGCTAGTTCCCTGAAGGACATGTCGTTGGGGAGCGAGGCCAGCCGGGTTCGAGCTGCAATCCAGCTAAACAGGAAAATGCCAATCGGTTTTCCCAACACAAGGCCCACAACAACACCCCAAAATAAAGTCGTCTGAAACGAAGCTCTAACCGCACTCGCGGAAAATGTGATTCCAGAATTCGCAAAGGCGAACAGTGGCAACACGACAAAGGCGACCCAGGGATGGAGCGCACGGGTGAGGCGTTCAATCGGAGAGTCAGTGCTTACAACTAATGCTTCAAGCGCACCGAGATTAGCATCGGCACGGCTTACGTTATCTTCCCGCATTGATTGCCGGAACTCTGCCAGTATCGGCGCCGACCTTTCCTCAAATGCGGAGCGGGAAACAGTCTGCCGCGTACTCACCATGAACGCAAGAACTACACCTGCGATAGAGGCATGGATTCCGGACTTCAGAATAGCCATCCAAAAGAGAATGCCTAACAGCACATAGGGAAATGCAAACCTGACTCGCGCCCAGCGTAAGCCGTAAACCCCCAGGAGGAGTGCTCCCCCGAACACAAGAGGAGCAATTTGAATCGTCTCGCTGTAGAAGAAAGCAATCACGGCGATGGCACCGATGTCGTCTGCTATGGCAAGAGCCAAAAGCAATACTTTCGCTTCACTGGAAATACCGGGGAGCAACGACAATATCCCCACGGCAAAGGCGATATCCGTAGCCATCGAAATACCCCATCCCGGTGCAAACGGCGTAG
The DNA here is from genome assembly GCA_035561515.1 of Terriglobales bacterium. NCBI lineage: Bacteria > Pseudomonadati > Acidobacteriota > Terriglobia > Terriglobales > Terriglobales bacterium. The sequence goes on from DATMXP010000024.1 coordinate 146,372, forward strand.
CGTGGGTAAGTACCAAGAACAAAGTTGCCGGAACGATCATGCCGCCCAGTGCGGCGATAACCGGAAGAAACGCCTGTTTTCGAGTAGATAGATATCCATGAGCCAGTTCATGCTTGATCTCCATCCCAACCAGAAAGAAAAACAGTGCCATGAGGCCATCATTAATCCAGTGGTGAAAATCTTTACCTACATGCAAGAATCCCAAGTCAAAGGATAGTTCCGCTTGCCAAAAGCGATAATAGTAGTCAGCCCAAGGTGAGTTTGCCCAGCCCAACGCCAGGAGAGCTGCGGACAGTAAAAGAATCGCACTGACTCCCTCCCGGTAGATAAACTCTTGTGCAGGAACTTCGATGTGGCGTGTGGCAAACGAGAACTCTTGATCGACGTTGAGTTGCCCTAATCTGCGCGGTGGAATCGTCATCTTCTTTTCCTAACAGCACCCTCTGCTGCGATCCTGAGCGTTTCAGAGGAAAAACCCTTGGCAGATGCTCAAGCACCTGCCAAGGTGAACCAATTAGCGGTCCATCGTCGAACTGCATTCCGTCGGTTCTTTCTTTGTTAATTCCTTCTCTAGGGTGAAGAAGTTGAGCAGGTGCAAAGACTCGGGCGGCCCGGCACGCCCGAGTTCGTCCGGGAACGAAAGCTTACCGCACCCGTTCGGCACCAGCTGATATGTACTGTGAGTACTGAACTCTTGCCATCGAAATACGAAACCATCTCTAGGCTTCGCAACTGCCACACGAACGCGTAATCGCTTGAGGTGCTTTCGAAAGCAGATCCTTAGGGCTTCGACCCGATGATTGCCGTCGTGGATGTAGTACGTTCCATGCGGAGTTCGAGAAACAATCAACGGCGGGATTTGTCGGCGACAAGCGATCTGCCGCGTCCAGGTAGCTAGGACATCCCAATGTTTCAGCGTATGTGCGGGTTCCAGGAGACCGAAATCAATGAGACAAATCTCAAGATCAACTTTGCCCTGCCAGTAGCAAGGGGCGTGCGACCAAAACCAGTGATAAGCCTTGGAATCGGCCACGCGAATCTTAGGCAAACGCTGCTGTACGTGCGTAGACACTTATCCTCCATCTGTGCGCAATCAAAAGCAGGCATGGTTGGTACTGGCGCTAAACGAGGAAAGTGGTCTCAGCAACGGAGGGTGGGCAGGGACAAACTATTGAAGGTGGATTCAGAGAATTGAAAAGCATCGACACTGATACGATCCCTCAATAGAACAAACGTCAAGAGAACCATCACCAGGGACAAGACACCGACAAACATGTCCTTGAATGTCTTCAGGACCGGTGGGGCATTGATCGGAATGATCGCTGGAAATGCCAACAGCACAAATAGTGTAACAACTATCATGCCAGTGATGATGATTGGAGCATTTCGAGCCATCGACCTTAGTATGTTAGGTGAGATTTAGGTAGTCAATGGGATTCGAGAGCAGCTAGCCCATTGGCGTGTTTTTACCGTTTCGAGGACTAGAAATGCTTGTTCTAATGCGGTGTCGAACAGAAAAGCTTCAAGTCTGCTTCTGCTTTCTGTTTTGCCGTAGCAAAGTCAGGTGCATGGCCTGCGGTAAGCCGGACCCCTCGGCGAGTCACACAATACTGAAAACCAACGCCGGAGTCAGCAACTTCAACGTAGGCAACATAGTCCCGTTGGGCAATCCCGAACCTGAGGACTCCAGCGTTGATGGCGTCGGTCATATCAAACACGCTAGACACAAGTCACTCTCGATCTGAAAACTCTTCGACAGCATATTCGAGTTCTTAGAAAACGAACTTAATTCTGCGTTTTGTTCCAAATTCGTAACGAGAACTCCCGTATTGAAAATTGTGGCGATCAAGCAGGCTAATTTCGGGAAGAGAATTACTTTGCGATCTTCCAGGCAGCTTGTGGGCCACGTCGCGCCCGATACCAAACTGCGAGCCTCTTATCTTCGGTGGGAATATGTTTTCCGAGCCATCCTTGCAGCAGCTCCAACATAGCAATGTTCGATATGGAATCTCCCGCGTCGGAGCCTCCTTGAAATGCTAACAGCATCCCCAGTACCTCTTGGTGCTGTCTCTTATGCTCGGCTTGGGCCGGATAGCCAAGCTTCTCCATGACCTGCTCTTCTTCAGCAAAATGCGATTTTGTAAAAGCGACCAGTTCCTGGAGAATGGAGTTGAGTACTTGTGGGTCTTTTTCTAAGGTGCTTGCGTCGTGCAGTTGATTCATGAGTCGCACGACCTCTCGGTGCTCAGCATCAAGTTCAGGGAATCCGAGATCCGGCAATTCATCAACACGTATCAGCGCCATCTGTATCTCCGCAATCTGTGCTCATGGACGCATCGAATATTGACTAATAGTCGCCTCATATTTTCAATGCGCCCGATAAAAAAGCTCGCTAGCGGCGAAACTCTGTAGCGGCACGCAGTGCGATCACCGGGGAATACGCAATGGCTCCATAAGCGTAAAGGTCACTTCACGCACGTTGCCTGCTCGTGTTGAAAACAACGGTATCTGATCGGTATGTATGGTATAGGTGGTGCCAACGATCTTAACTGCGATGAGTTCGACTACGTCGACATAGCCTGCATCGTAGTGATGCCCCGTAACGGAAACGGTAACCTCTGTCAGAGCCGGAATCGCAGTAGTAAAACCGATGCGCACGGGTACAACAACTCTGCCTGACATAATGTGGGGAGAAAGCTGTATACCCGCCGGAACCTGCGAAATGTCTGCTTTGATCTGAGTACCTGCAAGAATGATCAGTGAATCGTTGGTCTCCTCTGAGCTGCCAGATACTTGCGGATTCCCTGCTTTTTTCTGCTCAACCTCGTTGGTAATGGCGGGCTCAATGGGTGGTTTCGGAACCGTCGGATCTCGTTCCTCCGCATCCCTAGAAGCTGTAGCAGCAGATAAGTCCTTGTCGGGGCCAGAAGCAGGCGGCAGGTCTGCGTCGGTGTATATCTTTTTGGCTTTATCTTTCTTTTCTAGCTGGTTGCGCTTATCTTTTTGCTCTCGTGCGATATCTCCCAGCGGTTGACTCGATGAATCTTGCTGTGAGTATGCCAAGCAATTCATGGCAACAATAATCGCTGCTATCGATAGCTTCGTCAGGCTGTGCATGATTTAGCTTTTCTCGCAAACATTGTTCGAGAGGATGATTTCACTTCTCGGCTAGCTGGTAAAGGTTACCCAGTCCTAACCTAAACCCATTAGGTGAATGCAGTTGGGACTTATGTGGTTTGTTCTCGCAAAGATCTAGCCTGACATGAGCGAAAACAATGGATCCCATCTCGGGACTTTGGTTACAAGTTCGGAACCAAGCCCGAGCGCATCGGTAAATCGTCGGCCACAGAATTTTGGGTTGGGCGTGTGGGAGTCTTCTTCCCGTGGGGCGGGATAGCAAAGCCGCTGCGAACGCAGCATCCCCAGCCGGGTGGGAACACGGGCGTCGCAGCCCACAAGAAACGGGCACTCGGACAATGTCCGAGTGCCTGAGTTGCCAAGTAGTAGAGTTACGCTGCCGATTTCGCCGTGCTCTTCTTCAGCTTTTTCTCTTTAGCTTCCTGTTTGGCACGCTTGGCAGCGAATTCCGCCTCGACCGCCTTGCGCACTTTTGCCACATCCACGCGATGACGTTTCGCCGTTGCTGTCAGCACATCGTTGTCGCCTTCTGCTGCCCGATCTGCCAAGTCCAGCAAGGTGATCTCGATTAACAGTTTGGACAGGGCCGCTTCATCCGCTTGCCGCAGCATCTTTGCGATGGCCTGCTGCACCTGCTGAATACTGACGCTGTTGTCTGTCTTTCGATCAGCTTGTGTCGCCGCGCCAATAGTTCCCGGCGAAGCGGTTCCAGCTTGTTGAACAGCGCACTAGCCACCAACGCAAGATCGGCGCGGTCAAGCGGTGAGCCGATGCGCTTCAGTACCTCTGCCAACATGCGGTGCCGAATCGTGATTTCGAGCCGCATCTTTTCCAGTTCCTTCCTACGCCGTGCGCGTTCCTTGGCCATCTGCTCCGGATCGGGAGCGCGACGGTCGGCGAAGTGAATGGAGCAATTGGTGTCGGCGCAAACTTTCACGATCTGTCCGCGTGCACAGCCATCTACCACAATCGCCTCGCTCATCTGCTTGCACGGCTTCTGATAAGGCGAGAGCGGCGCTTGTGCCTTGCGCTTCGCGGCGGAAAGGTTCAGCGCAACGTAGTGATTGCGGGTTAGCACATTGTTGTTGCCATTCGTGCCGTAGCTGGTCGCGATCTGTACCAGTTTCGGTTTTTCGGCAATTTGCTGCTCGATGTGTTTGCCGAGTTTGTTGTTGTAGCAACTTGAATCGCTGCAACTGTCCTTCAATGCTGCATCGAAGAGTAGGGTGTTGAACCCGGTACGCTTGGGGCAATTGACGCAACTGCCAGCTTCGGGAACAAGCGTCTCGTCCTTTTTGTCGAAGGGGATGGAATCGAGCGAGAGCAGGATGTTTGGCTCAATCCATGCCGATAAGTCCCGAACCGGAAGCAACACACGACTGTCTTTGCCGCCTGTCCATACGGTACGGAAGGCAGCATCGAACGCCCGTTCTTGTTCCGATTGGGGTAGCTTGGCAATCTCCAGCGCATGACCAACACCGATCTGGTCGGCGAGAAAAGCATCCTGAATTTGTGGAACCAGTTCGGTTAAACGAAGTCTAGTGGTTTATGTTGCATAGTTACTTATGTGGCCTTCAGATGGTCGCTTCTATCGGTGTCGCGGTGAAGCCAGAGCTGAAGACCACATAAGCTGGACGTGGTCAGATCGTTCGCAAGAACTGCATCAGCCCTACGATCGGTTCCAGAGTTGACTTCTGCATCTCCGGCGTCTGGCATCGGTCAAGCGCACGCGCTTTTGCTTCTAGGTCGATTTCCGCATATATCTGCGTCGTATCGAGCGACACATGTCCCAGCCATGCGCGGATGGTGTTCAGATCGACGCCCGCCCGCAGCAAGTGCGTGGCCGTGGAGTGGCGCAGTGTGTGCGGGCCGATCCTTTTCGAGAGCAACGATGGCGCACGCTTGGCCGCCTGAACGGTGCATGTTCGGATGAGTGCATAGATGCCGTAGCGAGTGAGCGGTTCTCCACGTCGATTGAGGAAAACCCTCTGTTCCGCCGAGCGGTTTCTTACAAGTTGTTCCAGTTCTTGCGCCGTTTTGGGCCACAGAGGGCATTGGCGCACCTTCCCACCTTTGCCGAGGATGCGAACGCTGGCGGCCAGAGGAGGCCGCGTATCCAGCGCCAGATCGCCGATACGAAGATTGGCGGCCTCGCTGGCACGCGCGCCCGAGTTGTAGAGGAACAGTAACAGCGCATAGTTCCGCCGCCCCTGTGAAGTTGCGCGATCCGGCACAGCCAGCAGCGCTTCGACCTCATGCTTGTCGAGGTAGGAGACTAGTTCTCGCACCGTCTTCTTGAAGGGAACCGTTCGCACCTCTCCCGCCCATGCGACATGTTGAGGACTATGCTCTGCGATGAAGCGCGCCAGCGCGTGGATCGCAGCCAACCGTTGATTGCGTGTGCTGATTTTGACCTTACGAACCTGCTCAAGATGAGCGAGGAAGGCACGGACCCGGTTGGCTGAGAGATCGATGACCAGCCGCTGATCTGGCGGCTTTTCTGCTCGATCCGCAACGACCGGAAGCAGCAAGGTAAGCGTGTCACGATAGCTTTGCTGCGTGTTGCGCGACAGGTTTCGCTCATGAACGGCATATTCCAGAAGGAACCGGCGGAGCCATGGCCCTAGCAACTCGCGCTTATCCATGAAGCACCTCCTGAGCATAACCTGCGAAGCGGAGAGATGCCTCTGCAAGAAGTTCGGGCGTCATTGTCAGGTAGCGCTGAGTGCCTTTCAGATTTACGTGGCCCAGATGAGTCGAGAGAGCCGGAAGCAGATTCTGTACGTCGGAGCCTGTTCGATACCACGCCGTGAGCCGATGCACAGCGAAGGTGTGACGGAGATCGTGCAGTCGCGGTTGATAACGAGCATTGCTGCGATTCACACCCGCATGATCGCGCAGCCGGAGGAACGCATCTTCCAGAACGAAGCGCGCCACGGAAGCGCCGTTCTTATAGCAGAAAAACGGCGCCGCATCGGATCGATCATGTTCCATCTGCCGGCGATTGCGGTCGTATTCGGCAAGCACGCCGCAGAGTTGAACGTTGAGAGCGATGCGTCGGGTTTTATAGAACTTGCTCTCCCGGATGGTGAGTGTTGCGCCAGGCAGATCAACATCTGCACATGTCAGATGCAGGGCTTCACTGGTGCGGAGGCCCGCGCCATAGATCAGCAGAAGCATGACTCGCAGAGTGACGGATTCCAGCTTCAACCACTTCTTCTGGTAGCTGGTAACTCCGTCGAGTAGTCGCTTCAGCTCTTCCCGTGTGTAGATATACGGAACGAAGGGAACCGGCTCTTTGGCGCGACGCACCGGGACAGGAGAACGGTCCGTATAGCCGCGACGGATAGCGAACTCCCAGAAGCCTTTGAGTGCATCGTGTTTGCGATGCCAGAACAAGGTCACCGGGTCGGCCTTGCGGCCATTCAGATATTGGAGAACATCCTTGGATGTCACCGTCGCCATGGCAACCGCATCTCCCATCCGCTTTACGAACGCACGAAGTATCGTGGCTTCTGTCTCGAACCTCATTCCCATGGACTGCTTCAGTGCAACATATTCCAGTGTGGCAAGCTTCAGATTCATAGCAGACCTCCAAGATCAAGCTCCGCCACTTCGCGCAATCTGGGCATGTCTACCTTTGCGTATACCCGCGTGGAGTCAGCCGAAGTGTGCCCGAGATGTCCTCCCACCTCTGTCAGCGTCAGGCCCTGCGCAAGCAGGTGCGTAGCGCAGGCGTGTCGAAGGCTGTGAGGGCCGGTCCGCGGAGATTCTATTTTCAACCGCTTCATGCGATCGCCGACGACTCCGTAAAGCCCGCCTGGAGTAAATGGTCGATGGGGAGCGTGGAGCCGCAGGAAGAGTTCCTGATAAGCACATTTCGGACGCACCTCCCGCACGTATCGTTCGATTGCATCAGCAAGCGCTGGAATCACAGGACAGATCCGCGCCCGGCGCTGTTTGGTAAGCGGGATGGTCAGCGTGCGATTTTCCCAGTCCACATCGCACAGCCGGATGCGTCGAACCTCGCCGATGCGCATTCCGTAAACCGCCAGCAGCAACAGGATCGCACGATCCCGTATGTCGTATGGATGATCGGTCTCAGTGCTCGCCAGAAGACGTTGCACATCGGGCCAGGATGGCCCCAGTGGCAAGAACTCCTGACGATATATGCGCGGACCGTGGATTTCTACGCCGATACCTGGCTTGGTCCACTTCTTCACCTCGGCATATTTGAAGAAGCCGCGTATGACGTGCGCCATGGTGTTTATTCCACGCCGCGTCCATCCCAGCTTTCCGAGATGTGCAAGGAACCCCTCTACATCTGCCAGCCGCATTTGCTTGAGAGTCTTGTCTGCGGTGTATCGAAAGAACTTCGGAAGTTCCCACTGAGCTGTAGTGACGGTTGCTTTCGCCAACCCACGTTCTTCTATCATGTAACGGCAGTACGCATCGATCTCGGCTTGGTGCGGAGTCGGCGGCCCGCTCTTCTCCAGTAGCCGCCCCGCATGACGCAGCCAACTGCAAGTGAACATTCGGAACTCACGTTCGGTCTTGTAAGTCCCCTTTGCCATCGTGTTCAGATACGGGCGATGAGCCCATGCCCGTGCCGCTTCCTCGACTGCCTCTTGTTTTACGGGACTGATGTCGTCCAGATTCATGTGCACGGCAGCTCGAAAGAGAACACCGGCCCTTGCACGCAAGGTATGCAGTGTTGCACCTCCTGCCGCCAGATATTCCAGATAGGCCAAACGAGACTTCGCCGCAGGACCGTTCTCGTGACGAGTGGACGTGTGTGCGCACCGATATAAGGTTTTGAACATGTGCTTCCTCCTGGTAGGAGGTTCTTCCATGCACATGCGCTCGTCTATTTATGTTGTGCTCAGTCGTGCTCTTACCGGCAGAAAACACCCCAGCCTAGCGCCATCGCCACATAAGCAACTACACAACATAAACCACTTTATGTTGAAAACCACATAAAGTGGCGATGAATGACGGATTTTTGCCAACCTTCGCTGCCAAACTCGGGATGTCGTATTGAAGTCCGTCCGTTTCGAGAAGTGCCTTAAATCCCAGAGCTTCTTCCAGCGGGTGAATGTCCTCACGTTGCAGGTTCTCGACTTATCTTTAGTTCTTCAGAATCTGTCCATGACGTCTATAACGATCCTTTTCTGGACGTCGTGGAATCTTTAACTGCAGAGCGTCTATGACGTGCAGTAGGAGTGAAGCTCTCTGCTCGCCGGAGGAAAGTAGCCTGCGTTGGCGCAGTGAGCGTAGCGAACTGCGCCAACGCGGGCTGGCGCCTTATCTCTGGGAGGGTAGACGTGATCAGAGTGCAACGAATCATCGTGGCGGATGGCCACGAGCGCAGCTGGATCGTCCTGAATGGGGATGGACAGGCGGTCGTCGAAGTCAACGAGTACCTGTTGTATCTCCACCATCTGGGGCGATCTCCAAACACGGTCAGAGCATATGCCCATCATCTTCGCCTGTTCCATGAGTTTCTGATCGCTCATCAGCTTGGCTGGAAGCAGGTCGTGCTGAATGATCTTGCAGCGTTCATAGGCTGGCTTCGCCGGCCATCTGCCGTCAGACTGCGCTCTGACTCAACGATCAATGTCATCCTGGCAGCAGTGGGATCGTTCTATGAGTATCAAGATCGGCTGGGCATAGAAACGGAGATCAGCCGCTCACGACGATTCGGAGCAAAGAGTCCCTATAAGCCATTCCTGCACCACATCAATCGAAGACAGACTCTTCGGCAATCCGTGATGCGCGTGCCGACGACAAAGCGGTTGCCAAAGGTGCTTGCGGCAGCAGATGTCCAGCGTCTGCTGGAAGCCTGCATGCATCTTCGAGATCGTCTTTTGTTGTGCCTGTTGTATGAAAGCGGAATGCGCATTGGCCAGGCGCTTGGTCTGCGGCATGCAGACATACGGTCGTTCGATGGAGAGATCGAGATCGTGCCGCGCAGCAATCTCAATGGAGCTCGCACAAAATCACGGAATCCATACGTGGTCCATGTCTCCAAGGATGCGATGACGCTCTATGCGGATTACCTGGTTCATGAATGCAGAGAGGTCGCACACGACTATGTGTTCGTGAACTGGTGGGGTGGCCACGTTGGGACGCCGATGAGCTATGGAACCGTGATCGATCTGTTCCGCACTCTGGGGACGAGAACGGGACTGCGCGTCACTCCGCATATGTTCCGTCACACGCATGCGACCGAGTTGCTGCGGTCTGGGTGGGATGCAGCCTACGTGCAGAAACGCCTGGGGCATGCGCATATCCAAACTACGACGAGCATCTACGCGCATCTGTCCGGAGAGGACATGGGAGAAGCGTATGCACGTTACCTGAGGGAACGGGAGCGTGCGCGATGAACCGCCGGACTGCACAATGGAACCCCAGCAAGCAACGTCGTCTTTGTGTAGAGCTAAAGGGCTTCTGGTCCGAGGATGTGTGGGATATGCGATGTTGCCCAGTGGAAGGACTATCCCCAAACTCAAATCAACGCCACTTACGCTTCGAATGCAAATCACCCACGATCAATGGCGAGCTGAAATATGTGTTCCGGAAGAAGTTCGTTGAGCGCCAGTGGACGAGTACACAGGAGCTTAGCAAAATCCATCTACTGATGAAGTGGCTGAATAGTCTGAAGCATCTTCCTGTATCGCTCATGGAACGTGATCTTGAGTGGTGGAGGCGATCCTATACGGCCTATCTGAAACGGTGCGGGATGTATCGGATGGGAACCACGAGCCGCATGGACGGCGATCAGCAACCACGCATTACACCGCGCGACAGCGCCTACATCAGCACACTGCGGCAGGCCGTTGTTCTGTTGGGCGACGCATACGATGAGCGTTCCGAACAGGAGAAGGACATCTGGGATCTGCGTCGTTTGTCGATGCTGCACAATCCCACGCTGTCGCCGGGACCGCTCAACTTCCTCCTGATCAAACAGCCTTGGCTCCGTGCCGCGGCGAAATCCTTCCTGGCATACTGCCTTCCGATTTACGCCGAGGGAACGTGTCGTACACGATTGCAGGCTCTTGTGTGCTTCTCGGAGTTCCTTGCTATCGAGAAGCCTCGTGCTACAGCGCGTTCGATCACGCGCCCGCTGTTGCTGCGCTATCTGAGCTATCTTCCAAATCGGGTATGTACCGGGACCAGGAAGAATCACATCATCAATCTGCGAACGTTCCTTGAAATGGCCCATCGGGAAAGATGGCTACCGGTGGGGCCTGAAAGGCTGATCCATGACGAAGAGGTTCCGCAACCAGCGAAGCCTCAGCCTCGCTATATCCCTTCCACGGTACTCGACCAGCTGAATCAGCACCTTCACGAACTGAGGCCGGCGTGGATGCGGATGGTGCTGATTCTGCAGGAATGCGGGATGAGAATCAACGAACTGTTGCAGCTTCCTTTGGACTGTCTGTCGCAAGATGCACGCGGCGTCTTCTATCTCCGCTATCTTCAAGGCAAGGTCCGACGCGAGAATGCAATCCCTGTCTCACAAGAGATTACACGCGTCGTACAGGAGCAGCAGGAAGCGGTGCGTGAGCGCGGTAAACCATCGGCTCTCCTGTTCCCGAGCGAACGTGGGCGTCCAATCCGCCAAGCCAGCTTCACGCAGGCAATCAATCATCTGGCCTATACTCACCAGATTAAAGATGCGATGGGTAAGCTCTTCCGCTTTCAGTCGCACCAGTTCCGCCACACGGTTGGCACGCGGATGATCAATCTCGGCGTGCCACATCACATCATCCAGCGTTACCTGGGACATAAGGGTCCGGAGATGACCAGCCGCTATGCCCACATTCACGACAGCACGATGCGCGAGAAGTTATCGGAATATCTTGCGGGAACACTCGTGGATGTCAGCGGAAAGAAGGTGGTGGAAGACACGGCTAACGATACGGCGGAGTTGCAGTGGTTCACGCGAAATGTGCTTGCACAGGCGCTGACCAACGGCTACTGCGCGATCCCAACAGTAGCTGGCCCGTGTCCTCATCCGAATGCCTGCCTGAACTGTGCGCACTTCCGAACCGATATCACCTTCCTGGACGTTCATCGATCTGAGCTGCGTGAGACAGAACGAGTGATCGCCAAAGCAGACGCTAACGGCTGGGTGAGACAAAGCGAGATGAACCAACGGAAACGCACAAACCTGGTGAACATCATCGCGTCTCTGGAGGCGGTACATGCGTAGGAATACAGAAGGACTGCAACGCAACGCGAAACTCAGAAGCGCCTCTGCTCTGGAGAGAGCACAAGCGGCACTCGGTCATATGCAGAAGAAAGAAGCCGCGATCAACTTCCGGGCAGTCGCGGCCCAGGCTGGAGTCTCTACGGCATGGCTCTACAACACGAAGCCTCTACGAGACCGCATCATGAAACTGCGTGCTATCTCGAAGACACCTGTCGAAAACGATTCAAGAAATCGTCGGCTCATGTCGCAGGAGCGTGTAATCGCGACCCTGCGGCTTCGCGTCAAGCAACTGAAATCGGAGAACGAGGAACTGAAAGGACAACTGGAGCGCGCCTACGGTCAGCTTGCTACACATGCCCCGAGCTCCAACTCTGCACGTCGTGGACATGTCCACGACGTGCAGAGCAGCAGAAACAAAGGAAAGTCTCTTGACAGCTACAGATAACTCCACAACCTGCACTTCGACGGCCTCGGCATCGCTGAGTTCTACGAGGCGGACGGGAACGGTGGGAAGGTCAGCCAACTTCGCCGCGCGGAACCTCCTCGCTCCCGCCACCACTTCGTACTTCTCGTCGTCTATCTTGCGCACCACGAGCGGTTGTAGCACGCCTTGGGTTTTGAAACTGGCCGCCAATTCCATCAAAGTCTGTTCGTTGAAGCGGCGGCGCGTGTTAGTGGGTGATTCCTGCAACTGGGCAACAGGCAGGTTGCGATATTCGTTGTTCGCGGCAGTAACAGCTTTCGACATGACATTCTCCTTTTTTTGATTGAAGGTTGGGCGTCATGCGGACAGGCACACTTTCACCTGTCCGCGCCGACGGGCGAGTGTGTCTAGGCCGCGCTTTGAGGCGCTTCCTCGTTTGTAATCTGGGACTCGGGAGCCTCTTCAGAGGCCGATTCCTCCATCTGAATGGCCGCAAGGATCACGGAAGCCGTCTGCTGCACCATCTCAAGGCTTTCCGTCAGCAAGTCAGCATTGCCGTGGTATAGCTGGATGTACGAGGCGCTGGTGCTCGCATTCAGACCAATGGCTTTGGCAACAACAAAGGCAACGGCTTCGGCTTCGGTCTCACGTACAGCCTTGGTGGTGGCAGTGCGACGCTCTGCGGAGTGCAAAAGTTCGTGTCCCGTTTCATGGACCAACGCGATGAATTCCTCGGGCTTGGTCTGTCCGGGCAGCAGCGCGATTCTGCCGCCGTAGGAAACGCCGAGGGCAGGTGCGATGGCGTCGTTGTATTCCAACTCGATGCCACGGGAAGCAACGAACTCCCGCAGGCGATTGAGATATTCGCCAACTTCGCCTGTGGTCTCCCCAAGCGTCGGAATAGGTTCGCCCTCGGTCTGGACTTCATCCCACACGAACACACGGCGGAATCCAAGCAAAGTGGGCTTGTTGGGGTCAGCAGTTTGGTCTGTGTCTGACTCTTGTTCGCGTTTCTTGCGGCTCTTGCCAACAATCGGGGCAAGAATGGCGATGCCCTTTTCGCCGCGCTTCACACGGCGTCCAAGCTCGTTCCACGTCCGCATCCCGGCCACATGCGTTGCCGAAGGCCGTTGTCTCGCGATTAAGAGCACATTACCAAAGGAATAATTTCGGAAATGTGCCATTGCGTCGAGGAACGCCGTCAGGACTTCGCTGTGTCCTGCCTCAAGCTGCTGAATGAGGTACTGGACGTTTTCGCGGATGAGTTGCTGTGCGGATTGCGGCTTCCGATTTTTCCTGTCGGAAGCCGAATGGCTGACGGCTGTGCGGTTGCTGTTGTTGTTGCTTGTAAATTCCATTGTTTTTTCCTTGTCTGCCCGGTGGGGCGTTTTTTCCTTTCATCTGGGAGCGAAGCGAAGGAAAAAACGGACCACCGGCGGACAAGGAGGAACGACCGGAGGGCGAGGGCGAAGGACCGAGAGGCGGGCGCGACTAGTGACAAACACGGGTTATCGTTTGGCGCGCAGGCGCGTTGTCCGAAGGGCTGTCCCGTAGCGCAGCGGAGTGGTCGCCCTCGCCCGAAGGAAGTGGAGAAATGACGCGCGTAGCGCAGCTAAGGGTTACGGTGTTGTTTTTGTATCCGGTTGTCGAAGCAACAAATTCCAGCGTTCAAAGGTGGCTTCCGGGATTTGTATCTAAAAGTGAATAATCGGCCTAAATAGATATCAATCACCAAAAGATTCTTGCTTTATCTTGACCTTGATGAGTGCCAACTCCTCGCCTGGTAATTCCTCAGCTGTTCTGTGCCTTGCAGAAAGCAACGGAGATATGGATGGAATGGAAAACTGATTCGACTGATCTTCTCCTTACGCCTGAACAGGTGGCCGAACGACTCTGTGTCTCAGTCGATTGGGTGCGGGACCACTCTTCGCGAAAGACTCCTCGTCTTCCGGTCATTCGATTGGGCGGGGGGCCGGGTCGAAAGGGACTACTGCGTTACCGTGCCAGTGAAATTGAAAAATTCATTGCGGAATTGGAGCGACTCAGCACTGCCGGACGACGGTACAATAAGCCAACCCCGCCCATAGCGGCTCCCTAACGGGAGGACTATGGTGAAGAAGTCGTATCAGAAGGGCTGGATTCGGCCCAAGGGTAAGAAGTGGTACGGGTATTACGAGGTCAAGAAACTCAACCCTGAAACGGGACGAGAAGAGTGGAAGACGGCGGCACCGATTGCGCTGGGCTTTCGCTCCCAAATGACTAAGTTTCAGGCTCGTGATGCTCTGGCGACAGAAATTGCAAAGCGGATGGGAGTTAGTCCTAAGCCGCAAACCGATATGAAGGTAATCACCTTCGGTTGGTTCGTTCGCAATCGCTGGTTGCCACTGAAGGAAGCAAACTGGAAGGAAGAAACAGCACGGGATAAGAAGTGCATAATTCAGAAAGATCTGCTCGATAAATTCGAAAGCATTCCTCTGGAGCACTTCGATAAATTCACGTTGCAGGTTCACTTGAACGACTTGGCAAAAACTCGTTCGCGAGACCGCGTGCTGCAGATACGCGCATACGTGCGCGACATTTTTGCCGAAGCAGTCGATCAGGACTTCCTTCCCAAAGACCCGGCGAGGAAAGTGGAGGTGCCCAAACAGCTGGCGGACACCGACACCACAGTTCTCAGCTGGGATCAATTGCGAAGCGTGCTGGCGGAGTTGAGCTTGAAAGACCGGCTCATTCTCGAACTGGACATGACCGACGCGCTGCGTCCTAGTGAACTGTTCGGGTTGCGCTGGCGCGATTTCAACTATGACGAGTGCCTGCTGGAACTGCACGAGACGGTGTACCGGGGAAAGCTCCGCAACTGGGGTAAAACCAAGAAGGCGCTGCGCCCCGTGCACATTCCGAAAGAACTGGCAGACGATCTCTGGCTGTGGCGGCAGAAGTCGAAGCACCCGAAGGCCGAGGACTTCATCTTCTCAAACCGGTTACGAAAAGGCGGATTCATCGATCCGCAGAGTTACCGGAAGAAGATGCGGAAATTGGGCGAGGACTTGGGACTGCCGAAGCTGACCTTTCAGGTGATCCGGCGCACGATTGCTACGCTCGGACAAAAGAAAGGGACACCCAAGGACATCCAGGGCGTATTGCGGCACTCGCGGCTATCGACCACCACCGATGTTTACATGCAGGAGATTCCCGAGAGCGTGAAAGCGACGGTGGCGGCCATCAACCAAGAACTGAGGCTGAAGCCGCAGGCGGCAAAAGCTTCTTAGAAATTTCCGGCCAATTTCCGGCCAAGCGCTTCGAGGTGGGTCCGCTAAGTTGTTGAAAGGATGGTGGACCTGGTCGGGATCGAACCGACGACCTCTTCCATGCCATGGAAGCGCGCTCCCAGCTGCGCCACAGGCCCACTTTGTGGGTAATGCGGTGAATTGTCGAGACTTATTCTCTCGTATCGCCGACTGTTAGTCAAACCGGGGCCACTCTCATCAGCCCTCTTCATCGCACGTTGGCGCATCGAAAGCACAGAGCACGCGTATGACGAAGTTTCCTCGAAAAGGTACAACCGCAAGCTATTGGAGCCTGGCCGTAGTCGGATTCCTCCTGCTCATGGTGCTGATCTATCTTTTCCTGCGTCGGACTCCACCTGCACAATCGCAACCGGACCGTCCTCAAAGCGGTGCCGTGGTGTGGCAGCAACCAAGTGCGCGATCGTAGCCGGGTTGCCTTTTGGAAAACCCAAGTTGCTGAATTCTCGTCTAAACTAGGAGCGGCGCCATGTGCGCCGTTTCTTATGCTCAAGAAGATCGTCTCGTTCGCCCTGTTCTCCGCCTCCATGTCGTTCGCACAAGTTGCCGCACCGGCGCAACCCAATGCCGCTCCTGCCGCGCAGGTGCCCATGTCGTATGGACTCTCGCAATCGCTGGCGCAACTGGAACAAGCTGCACGAAGCACCGTCGTGGACCTGAGCCGGGTTCGCGTGGACAGATGGAAGGCAGACGGCCGCTACAAGGACCAGTCACGCGCGAATGTGGAATCCGTACAGCGCAACCTCGACGCTGCACTGCCCAGCCTCATTCAGCAGGTTCGGCAGAACCCTTCGAGCATAGCCGCGGTTGTGAAACTGTATCGGAATCTGAACGCGGTCTATGACGTGATGGCGTCGGTGACAGAATCCACGGGAGCATTCGGATCGAAAGACGACTACAACATGCTCGCCAGCGATCTCGGAAACATCGAGAATGTGCGTCGCTCCGTGGCGGACGAACTGGAGCAGATGGCCGCGAATCAGGATGCACAGTTGAACCAACTGCGGGCGCAGATCCGAGCTCAACAACAGGCAGCGGCCGCAGCGCCTCCGAAGAAGGTAGTGGTGGACGATAACGCGCCTAAGAAGAAGCCGACCTCGACCAAGAAGAAAGCGGCAAGCTCCGGTCAGACCAAACCTCAATGAGGGCAGAATGCCTCAGCGAGCAACTCGGTAATGTGATATAAACCGTCGTTATGGAAGTATTTGAGCGTATCCTGTTCGGTTTTCTGATGGTGTTGTTTGGCATCGGAGCCCTGGGGTGCGCGATTACGATTCCGCTGGCGGCCGCCCGGTTTTTCGCAGTCCTTTTCGAGAAGGGCGAGACCGACCAACACCGCGACACCGAGTTCACTCCCGTCTCTCCAAAATAGCCTCCTCTAAACTGCTGTAACCACGAGAGTTACCAGCCTGTGCAAAATCGGGAACATTTCCGTCCCCTTTGGGGTCTATAGGAGTGTGGGACGCAATGCCCCGGTGGAAGTCCAAATCGGGACATGCGGTTGAGTCCTTGTTACGGGCGTGTGTTGTTGTAGGCAAAAGTTCCTGCTAATGTGGAGGTGACGCCATGAGAACCATGGCGGGAGCAGCAACCTTGGGCGAGTTAGCAGGCGCACTCAATGTGCGGGTGGAAGAGTCTGCGATCGTGGCCGAATTAAAGGCCGGATCGGATGAGGCCTATTCCTGGCTAATAGCCCAGTACCAACCTCCGGTATACAACCTGGTCTACCGCATCCTGAATGACTCTGCGGATGCCGCCGACACCACACAAGAAGTATTCCTGAAAGTGTTTCGAGGTATGAAGCACTTCAACGGTTCTTCGAGCCTGAAGACGTGGATCTACCGTATCGCGGTCCATGAGGCGTCGAATCGCCGTCGCTGGTGGTTCCGGCACAAGTCGAAGGAATCTTCGATGGAGAACGCCGTGGAGGATTCGTCGTTTGAACCCATGGCAGCGGTAAAGGACACATTGGTTGATACCAGCGCTTCGCCGTTTGACGACTGTGCCCGAGGTGAATTGCGGGCCAGGGTTGAAGCGGCGCTTTCGCAAGTCGCGGAACCGTATCGAACCGCGCTTGTGCTGCGCGACATAGAAGAGCTGTCGTACGAAGAGATAGCCGAGATCACTGAGTCCACGATGGGAACGGTGAAGTCGCGTATCACGAGAGGCAGAGAGGCCCTGCGGAAGAAACTGGAGAGGTATTTGAGAGAAGCGAAAGAGGTTCCCTCACCTCTAGGTCATTCGGGCCGGGAAGTCGAGGTTACGCCATGAATTGCTTGAGAGTTGGATCGTTGTTGTCGACATATCTGGACGGCGCACTGGAGGTCAGCAAGGCGCGGTTAGTTGACGCGCATCTTGGTACATGCGATAAGTGCACGGCGCAGTTGGCGGGACTGAAGCAGACCCGCACCATGCTGCTTTCCGTCGGACGCAAGCCCGCGCCCGGCGATCTCGCGCTGAAGATCAAGTTGGCCGTATCGCGTGAAGCCGCGATCTTGAACCAGGGCCCGTTCTCGATGGTGCGGTTCCGTCTGGAAAACGCACTGAACGCCTTCATGGTGCCCGCAACGGCAGGATTGTTGAGTGCAATCGTTTTCTTCGGTCTTCTTATCGGCTTCTTTGCTATTCCTTCGCTCAACAATGATGTGCCGGTACAGACCATGCTCTACACGCCGCCCGAACTGGCGATGGCGCCCTTTGGACTGTCGAGCAGTGTCTCGACGGATTCAGTGGTGCTGGAAGCGGTGGTTGATCCAAACGGAAGGGTACAGGATTACCGCGTGCTCTCTTCCCCGGATGGGGTGGGCATGATCGATCAGCAGTTGAAGAATATGCTGATCTTCACGATTTTCCGGCCTGCGACTTCCTTCGGAAGACCGACGACCGGACGGGTGATTCTGTCGTTTTCGCATATAAACGTAAAGGGTTGATCCTGGAGTTTTCATGCTACCGGCCGTCATAGAAGCAGCTATGACGGCTTTTCTATGCATCGAAGCTTCAGCCACTTACACGAGAATTCATTCGGGTTTGACCGTGCTGATGCGGAATCCGTAAACTTTCAGCAGGATTCCGCTCCAGCTTCAGGGAGGATTGTGCTGCAACCGCGTCGTTTCATACTGCCCGGGCTCGTGTGCCTGCTGCTCTCGCTGACTTCCACCGCCCAACAGAAATCAAGGGTCGAACTCGAACCGAACGAGACCGTGTTCGCCGTAATGACCGGAATCAACACCTGCGGCTACGATCGCGAGTTGGATATCTCCGATCCGGTCCGCAAAGAAGTGCGGTCGATGGTCTCAAGAGCCATCGAAAAGTCGAGTGAGGCTGCACAGGCAACACAGCAGATGTGCGCCTTCTATCGCGATCACAGCGTAGATCCGGCACGGGACCTTTCGCAGTACGTTTCGCTGGCACTGAACCTGGGCCCCGCTCCTGAATTCAAGCCGACAATCAA
Organism: Terriglobales bacterium; assembly: GCA_035561515.1. Taxonomy (NCBI): domain Bacteria; kingdom Pseudomonadati; phylum Acidobacteriota; class Terriglobia; order Terriglobales; species Terriglobales bacterium. Next base: position 164,908 of record DATMXP010000024.1, read on the forward strand.
AGAAGCGGATATGCCTCCGGACGCCACGTACGTTCTGGGGTTCGTTCCGTTAGTGGGCAAGTTCTATTCAGCCGCAGGGCTGGCGAAGATATGGACCTCCGTGCAGCCGAAGTATCAATCCATGATCGACGAGTTCCATGAGCCCCTGGCGAACATGATTCTCGCCACCGACGTGTATCTCAAAATTCCGATGAGCGGCTATACGGGGCGGCAGTTCGTAATTTACGTGGAGCCGATGGCTGGTCCCGGGCAGGTAAACGCGCGCAATTACGGAGAGAACTACTACCTGGTGGGAGATCCGACGAGCAGCGCACTGAAGGATCAGGTTCGTCACACCTACTTGCACTTTGTTTTGGATCCGCTCGCTGCGCGGCGTCCAACGGCGATGAAGAAACTGGACCCTGTGCTGAAGGCAGTCCAATCAGCGCCGCTCGACGAGAGTTACAAGCGCGATGCTTCCCTGCTTGTGACTGAGTCACTGATTCGCGCCATCGAAGCGCGCACTATGCCGGGCGGAAAGGCCGCCGAGCCAAAGCGCGAGAAAGAAGTCGCGGACGATATGGCGGACGGGTTCGTGCTCACACGCTATTTCTACGACTCGCTCATTAAATTTGAGCAGGAGCCGGTAGCCTTGAGCACGGTTTTCCCCGACTGGCTGTATTACATGGACGTCTCGAAGCAGCAGAAAATCGCCGAGCAAACGACCTTCGTTGCGCGCGGCCGGGGAGAAGTGGTCTCGAGAAAACCAGCACCTCCGCCCAGCACTTTGGAACTTGCGAACCGCAAGCTGGCCGAAGGCGATCCCGATGGAGCGGAGAAGCTTGCCATGCAGGCGGCGAAGGAACAGCCGTCTGAGGCGGCCAGAGCATACATGCTGCTGGGACGAATCTCCGCACTCCGCCGCGACAAAGATTCAGCGATTAAATACTTTGAACAAGCACTGCAGGTGGCGAAGGATCCGCGCTTAATTGCCTGGTCGCACATTTATCTGGGACGCATTTATGACGTGGATCAAGAACGGGACATGGCAGTGAAGCATTACCAGGCCGCACTTCGAGCGGGAGATGATGCTCCCCAAACGAAAGCAGCTGCCGAACTTGGTTTGAAAGCCCCCTATCAGCGACAAGCATCAGACGACAAGGATCAGTAAGTCTCCATTGGGAGACGGGCGTGCCGGCGCAGTCGGTAGCCGAATATTAAGGAGAAGAAATGAATAGAACGATCGCAATCCTCGCATTAATTTCTGCGTCCGGATTGGCATTTGCCCAGACAGGCGGTGCCGCACCTCAAACGCCTCCCCAGGGACAGGCACAGACGCAGCCGGCAACCGGCGCTACCGCGGGGCAGGCACCTGCAGGACAGGCAGCGACGCCTGCGCCAGCACCTGTCGGAAAACGGCAGCCACAGGCAAAGACTCAGGAAGAGTTCAAGGCCTATCAGGACGCAGCAGCCAAACCGGATCCGGCAACGATGGAGCAGTCTGCCGACGCTTTCGCAAAGCAGTTCCCCGAAAGCGAATTGCGCGCTCCGCTTTATCAGACGGTGATGCTGCAGTACCAGAACGCCAACAATGCGGAAAAGGTAATCTCCAGCGGCCGTAAATCCATCGAGTTGGATCCCGACAATGCTGTTGCACTCGTGACGGTGGCTTCCACTATTGCGGTGAAAACACGCGAAACCGACATCGACAAAGAAGAGCGGCTCGCCGAAGTGAAGAAAGACGCGCAACGCGCCATCGAGTTGATGGACTCGGGTAAGGGCGTGCCGGCGAACTACACGCCGGATCAGGCGGGGCAGTACAAGAGCACCATTCTTGCCATGGCATACGGCGCACTTGGCCAGGCAGAGTTTGTCAACAACAACTACGCTGCGGCGGAACAGGCACTGCGGAAATCGACCAGCTTCACCAACATCCAGGCCGACCCGATCACCTGGTTCCAACTTTCGCTCAGCCTCGATCGTCAGCAGAAATATGCAGACGCACAGCAAGCGGCGGAAAAGTGCATTCAGGTCGCGCAGGGACACCCGGTCGCGAAGTATTGCGAACAGGAAAGAGACCACGCGAAGCAGGCAGCCGCGAATCCGCCGGCGAACAAACCGGCAAGCACGTCGGGACCACAGACCATCACGCCCGGCCCAACAACGAAGTAGCAATTGTCCAGGAGCCCCGCGCAGAACGAATGCGGGGCTCCCTTCCCGTATGAAAGTTCCTGATCTCTCAAAACTCGAGAGTGCTCTCGGCCACACTTTTCAGGACCGCTCATTGCTGGAACTGGCGCTGACTCACAGTTCTTTTGCACGCGAGGCGGAATCACAGCAAGCGGCCAAGGGCGAAGCGAATAGTGTCGGCGACAACGAGCAATTGGAATTCCTGGGTGATGCCGTGCTCGGCCTGGTCACAAGCCACGAGCTTTACCAGCGCTTTCCGCACTACCAGGAAGGACAGTTGTCGAAATTACGCGGCTACCTGGTCAGCGAAAAACATTTGATAGTCGCGGCGAGCAAGATAAAGATCGGCCGATATCTTCGTCTGGGCCGCGGCGAAGAATTAAGTGGTGGACGCGAGAAGACTGCGCTGCAAGTCGACGCGCTGGAAGCCGTACTTGCTGCGATGTACCTGGATTCAGGAATCGACAAGCCGCGCCAGTTCATCCTTGATAAGGTGATCGGTGTTGAGGTGCGAAAGCTGAAACGGCGCCGTGCCGATACGCCGTTGCCCGTGACCGATTACAAATCGGCGTTGCAGGAAATTACCCATTCGATGGAGCTGGAACAACCGTCTTACTTCATCGTGCGGGAGCAAGGCCCACAGCACAACAAGACATTCACAGTCGAGGTTCGTCTTCGGAAGAACGGAGGCGGACGGCCCGTGTTCTCAGCACAGGCGCAGGGGAGCACGAAGAAGAAAGGCGAACAGGCGGCTGCGAAAGAAGCGCTCGATTACTTACAGAAAGAGCACAAGACGAAGTCTCGTAAAAGTATTCAGTGAACGTTGTGACCGAACCCGAAGTTAACGTCGAGCGTGCGACCACGCCGGCTCCGCGGAAGGAACACTCCCAGATGGATGTGTTGGGGGGAGCCCAGTGGCTGCTGACCGTCGTGGTGATCGCGACCTTCGTCATGACATTCGTAGTGCAGGCGTTCGAGATTCCTTCGGAGTCAATGGAGAACACGCTGCTCATTGGCGACTACCTGCTCGTCGACAAAGTGCAATACGCAGGCAGCAGTGTGCTGGGGTTCATGCTTCCCTACCGCGCAATCCAGCGGGGAGACATCATAGTTTTTAGGTATCCGGTGCGGCCTGCTCAACACTTCGTGAAGCGGGTAATCGGGATTCCTGGCGACCGAGTCCGCATCTCGAACAAGCAGGTGATTGTGAACGGCGAACCCATCGCCGAACCGTACACCATCCATAAGAGAAACGATCGCGATCACTATCGCGACGACTTCCCCACCACCAAGTATATCTCCGGCAACGTGGAGTCAAAGTGGTGGATACAGATGAGGAAGCTTACGGAAGACGGCAACCTGATCGTTCCGGAAGGGCATTATTTCGTTCTGGGGGATAACCGGGACGATAGCCTGGATAGCCGCTACTGGGGTTTTGTTCCGGTCGAAAACATCGTGGGAAGGCCGCTGATTATTTATTGGTCCGTGGACCGCGAGCGTGAGGAAAATCCTGAAATTAAGACCATGAATGCTAAACTTGAGCGTCTTACAAATATCTTCAAACGGCTGTTCAGGGACACGCGCTGGAAGCGCACCATGACGGTCGTGCATTGATACGAGGCGCAACCCATTTGGCGAAAGACAAGAAAGCCGACGTAAAGCCCACAAAGAAAAAAGAAACGCCCATGGAGTTCATTGCTTCCATGGCGTCCATCCTAGTCGTGGGGCTTTTCATCATCACGTTCAACCTGCAGGCTTTTGAGATCCCTTCCAGCTCGATGGAAGATACTCTGCTGATTGGCGACCACGTCTTCGTTGACCGAGTAACGCCTGCGCCCAAAACAAACTGGTTCCCCATCATCCCGTACCGGGATGTTCATCGTGGCGACATCGTTGTCTTTCTCTCGCCCGCGGAACCGGGCTTGTTCGTGGTGAAGCGCGTAATCGGCGTTCCTGGAGATAAGCTTCATCTTCGCGAAGGCAAGCTGTTCCGCAACGGCGAAGAGGTGCCTGAGCCGTTCGTGAAGCACAGTCGCGGAGACTATATTCCCTACCGCGACGATTTCCCTTCCGTGTCGCCCATGCTCGGCGGAGGCGTTACGCCGGAGTGGAGTCTCACCATGCGCGAGCACATCCAGGATGGCGAACTCGTGGTTCCTCCCGACAGCTACTTCGCAATGGGTGACAACCGGGAGGTAAGCTACGATGGGCGATATTGGGGCTTTATTCCTCGTGAAAACGTTGTTGGACGCCCAATGGTGATTTACTGGTCGTTCGAGACGCCCAAAGATCAATACCTAAAGACAGCGTGGAGCGATCGAATCAAGTTCATTGGAAAAGTGGTTCTCAACTTCTTCAGTGAAACCCGTTGGAATCGTATGCTTCACATCGTCAGGTAGATCACCTGGACTACGCAGGCCCGCACGAACTCCGGTTTGCCTGCCTCGCTGGATACCGCTGTTAAATGCTTTCACGCTCTCAAAAACGGGTGGTGGTCGGTGCTGCGATTCTGGTTGTCGTGGTGCTGTTTGTTTTGCCTGCGATTAACGTGAACCGGTATCGGATGTCGGTGGCGCGATCCTTGAGCAACGCTCTCGGACGCGAAGTTACTGTTCAGAGCATCGAGATCCAGACGTTTCCTCAGCCCGGACTTGCACTCAAGGGCGTTGTGGTCGCAGATGACCCAAACATCAGTGCCGAACCAATGCTTCGTGCGGATGAGGTGCTGGCGACCTTGCACGTGAGTTCCCTGTGGCGAGGACGACTAGAAATCTCCACCCTGAAGCTGGCCTACCCCAGTTTGAATCTGGTGCGGTCGTATGACGGTCGCTGGAACGTTGAGTCATTGTTCGAGCGCGCCCGGCAAACGCCAACAGCTCCCACTGCGCAGCCTCGTCCCGAATCACGCAGACGGTTCCCCTACATCGAAACCGATGGTGCGCGGATCAATCTGAAGCTCGGCAATGAGAAGAAGGTGTTTGCGCTCGGTGAGGCCGACCTGGGGTTGTGGCTCGCCTCGGAAAACGAGTGGCGCTTGCGGCTGGAAGCGCGGCCAATCCGAACGGACGCGAACCTCAGTGATACCGGCACGTTGAAGATGGAAGGCAGCCTCCGTCGTGCCGAGCGACTTTCTCAGACGCCCATCTCCCTGAAGTTCTGGTGGGAAAACGCACAACTCGGCCAAACGACGACTCTGGTCTACGGTCGCGATCGTGGTTGGCGAGGATCAATTCGGGCGAGTGCAACTGTTCAGGGCACGCCTGAGTCGCTCAAGGTCAACGCTGACGCGCGACTGGAAGACTTCCGCCGGTACGACATTACGTCGGAGGATTCGGTCGGCGCTCGTGCGCGCTGTGAAGCTGAGCTGAGCCTGACCTCGCATAAGATCCAGAACCTGTACTGCCAATCTCCTCTCGGCGGCGGGATGTTGCAGGCGCGTGGCAACTACGAATGGCACACGCAAAAGCGAGGGGCCTTCACGTTCTGGGCGGAGAACGTTCCCACCCAGTTCGTTCTCAACGTTGTCCGGCACATGAAGAAGAATATTCCGCAGGACGTTTCTGCGTCTGGAATGATCAGTGCATCGATGGCAGTCGATGACCTGAACGGCGTGCGTACGTGGGCCGGCAACGGAGAGATGTCATCGGTCAAAGTTCAATCAACGGTTCTCCGCGAGCCGCTGGTGATCGCTGCAAACCGGTGGCGCCTCATAGGTCCGGGAACAGAGCACTTCCTGGCAGCAGCGAAGCTGAAGCGGGCACCACAGCCATCCCTGCCTCAGCCGAATGCGACTGCCTTCGGATTTGAGCCGGTTGCGATCCCCATGGGCGGCACCTCGCCGGCCACGGTGACCGGATGGTTTACGCGCGAGCGCTTCGTGACGGAACTAAAGGGCGAAGCTGAGATTGAGCGTCTCTTCCAATTGGCCCGATTAGCTGGACTGCCGACGTCTTCGACCGATTTAGCCGGAACCGCAAAAGGCAGGCTGATTCTGAGTGGTTCCTGGCAAGGATTCGCGTTACCGACTTACGCAGGAGAAGCGGACCTGCAAAGGGTAACCGCCAAGTTGAATGGCGTAGCTTCACCATTGCGGTTGCAGACTGCGCACTTCACCGTCGACACAAACTCACTGGCGTTGACAAAGGCCGTCGGCAGCTTTGCCGATATTCCCAGCATCTTGGATTTTTCGGTTAACTGGCCAAGGAATTGTGCAGCGTCAGACTTGGCAGGAGATCATTGTGCAGCAACCTTCGATATCAAAGCCGACCAGCTAAACCTGGATAGGATCAACTCACTGCTTAATCCCAAAGCCCAGAAGCAGCCCTGGTACGCAGCGCTCGCCAAGTCCGTTATGGGCCAGAATCGAAGCACGCTGCCTGAGATCTATGCCAGCGGAAAGATCGCGGTCGGCAAGGTTGTAATCAAGGGTGTGACGGCAACACGGTTTTCGTCTGCATTGTCCATCACGCCGACTGGTTTTCATCTTTCGAACATAAGTTCAGAGGTTTTGGGCGGACGATATTCCGGTGACGTCACTGCTGAGTTCGGGAGCGCCCCCCCTGTGTACGAGTCGAAAGGCAAGTTCTCCAACGTGGCGTTCGGGAGTATCTCGTCGGTGATGAATGATACCTGGGCGAGTGGCAAAGCGGACGCCAGTTACTCTGGCAAGGCGACCGGGTGGAACGCCGAGGAACTGGCCAGTTCGGCTGCTGGACGCGCCACTTTTCAGTGGCATGAGGGAGAGTTAAAGCACATCAACCTGGATGGCGCCGGAAACCCGCTCCGGTTCAAGCTTTTTGCCGGGTCCATGGAACTCAAATCAGGGATTCTCACCATTTCAGAAAGCAAATTGCAGACGAGAACCGGCATCTATCAGGTAAGCGGAACAGCGTCACTCGGCCGTGCGCTGGAAGTAAAACTGGCGCGCGACGGTGCTCCCGGCTACTCAGTTTCGGGTACGCTGGAGCGTCCAAGAGTTTCGCGATTGAAGGTTCCGCAAACCGAAGCAGTTCTCAGATAGACGCTTGATGCGCGTATTCACTTTTCCAGCAATCCTCGTCATAGCTGCTCTGGCGCTTGTCGCACAACAGCAGCAGCAGACCCCCGCGGCTTCTTCCACGCAGGCCATCTATAACGCCCAAGTCCAATCGGCACAGAAGAAGTTCGACTACATAATCCAAAACGGTGCGAAGGCAGCACCGGACCAGAATCCCACCGTGCTGACGGAGAACGAGATCAATTCCTGGCTGATGTCCGGCAATGCCGAACTGCCCAAGGGCGTCAGGAAGCTCCAGTTCAGGGGCAATCCCGGAGTTATAGACGCCACCGCGACTGTCGATTTCGATCAGATTACGGCCGGGAGGCGTTCCAGCCACCCGCTGCTTTCGCTTTTTCGTGGCACACACGAGGTACAGGCCAGGGCTAGCGCTGCCGGAAGCGCGGGAGTAGGGCAAGTACACATTGAATCGGTATCTATTGATGGCGTCGGCGTACCGAAGTTCGCGCTGGAGTTCTTTGTCGACAAGTACATACGTCCGAAGTATCCGAATCTCGGAATGGATTCTACCTTCAGACTGCCTCACAAGATCGATATCGCGCGTGTAGGCTCCCGAAAGCTTACCGTAACCCAGAAAGCACTTAAGTAGAGCAGAGTTTGCTTTGCGGCATGCGTGCAGTTGGGCGCATCTAAACCCGTTTTCAGAAGGCATGCATGTACCCTGCTATACTGCGGACGCAATGCTCGTAAGGCCGACGTTCGAGTTCCACGTCTCTCGGTCGGCGCGTGAACGCTACGATTTTTCGCACGCGCTGTTCTCGGTCACCGGCAATGTTGTTTTCGCCGACCTCTCCGCCACGCGTGAATTTGCCCACAAGATGAATGTTGTTCGGGGTGCCGAGAAGGACCCCGCGCGAGCCGTAAATCCAGGTGCGCTGAACGCGATGGGGTTGATCGATGAGACGCTGCATCTGCTGATCGCTCAGTACCGCGAACAGCTCGACCCTCGCGCCATTCTGGATGCGCTCACGTTTTTCGAGGCGAGACTCGGCCGCGATGCGCTCGACAAGACTCTCCTTGCTTTCACAGAACAGTTCCCTCCTGTGGCGGTTTATCGCGGGGAGCTTGGAATTCGGGAATGGTTCGGCGGATCGACAAACAACATTCCCAATCGGGCCATTGCCTTTGAAGAACTCATGATGCTTTGGCTGGCGAATGCCAACCCTGCATTCAAGCCTTTTGCTGAACTGTTCGATGACCGCGAACTGGTAGACCGGACAGCCTATTCCAGGATCATCTCGGGCCTGCGGGAGTATTTCGAAACCCGCCCGAAGTTCGGCCCGGAAGCACAGAACCTCGTCGATCTCCTGCGTGCGCCGGCGCTCGCCTCGCCCGACTCTCTAAGCGGCCAACTGGCATTCATCCGTGATAAGTGGGTTCCTATGCTGCGCGACTTCGTAAGGCGGTTTCTGACTGCCATCGATGTCCTGAAGGAGGAAGAGGTCGCGATCTGGTTACGCTTTCATCCGCCTGTGGACCCGCGTCACGGCGGTCCCGGATGGGACCAGCGGGGCGATTCCAGCGAAGCAGCTATTCCTCATTATCCGAAGGTATTGAAGCAGTCGGATTACGAGTATGAAGCATTCAGCCCCGATGTGGACTGGATGCCTCGAACCGTGATGGTCGCGAAGAGCACGTACGTGTGGCTCGACCAGCTTTCCCAGGCATATGGCCGGCACATTCATAAGCTCAACCATATTCCTAACGAAGAACTCGACACCATGGCCCGTCGGGGCTTTAATGCGTTGTGGCTGATCGGATTATGGGAGCGCAGCCACGCCTCGCAAAGAATCAAACAGATGTGCGGGAATCCCGATGCTGTCGCCAGCGCCTATTCCCTGCTTGATTACACCATCGCAGAGGATCTCGGAGGCGAAGCTGCCTACAACGATCTGCGTGAGAGAGCCGCCGCTCGCGGTATCCGCCTGGCGAGCGACATGGTGCCGAACCACATGGGGATCGACTCCCGTTGGGTGATGGAGCATCCTGACTGGTTCTTGTCATTGCCGCATCCTCCGTATCCGGCGTACTCGTTCAATGGACCAGATGTATCCCACGATGGCCGTGTCGAGATTAAGATCGAAGACCATTATTACGATCGAACTGACGCTGCCGTCGTCTTCCGCCGCGTGGACCGCTGGAGTGGCGATACGCGGTATATCTATCACGGCAACGACGGGACGAGCTTTCCATGGAATGACACAGCACAACTGAATTACCTGAAAGCCGAAGTGCGTGAGGGTGTCATCCAGACGATCCTTCACGTCGCGCGGATGTTTCCCATCATTCGGTTCGACGCCGCGATGACGCTGACCAAACTGCACTACCAGCGGCTCTGGTTCCCGCAACCTGGCACGGGTGGTGCTATTCCGTCGCGTGCAGAGCACGGCCTCACGAAGGAAGAATTCGATCGCCTCATGCCGACCGAGTTCTGGCGCGAACTCGTCGATCGCGTCGCCGCAGAAGTACCGGGGACGCTGCTTCTCGCCGAGGCCTTTTGGCTGCTGGAGGGTTATTTCGTTCGGACTCTGGGCATGCATCGCGTATACAACTCGGCATTCATGAACATGATGCGCGATGAAGAGAACGCGAACTATCGCTCAGTAATCAAGAACACGCTTGAATTCGATCCCGAGGTCCTCAAGCGCTACGTCAACTTCATGAACAATCCGGACGAGCGAACCGCCGTGGACCAGTTCGGAAAGGGCGACAAGTACTTCGGCGTTTGTACCGTGATGGCCACATTGCCGGGATTACCGATGTTCGGCCACGGGCAGGTAGAAGGGTTCTCCGAAAAATATGGCATGGAGTTCCGCCGAGCCTATAAGCAGGAGACGCCGGACCCGTGGCTAATCGCCCGTCACGAGCGTGAGATTTCGCCGCTGCTTCACCGCCGGGCACTATTCGCGGAAGTTGAGAATTTCCTGCTGTACGACTTCTACACCGATTCGGGCCACGTCAATGAAGACGTTTACGCGTTCTCGAATCGTCGCGGAGATGATCGGGCTCTGGTGGTATTCAATAATCGCTACGCCGACACGCGGGGCTGGATTCGCCAGTCCGCCGCCTACATGGATAAGAACAGCAAGGCATTACGCCAGCAGACGGTGGGCGAGAGCTTTGGTATTCAGCGAGGCGATGATAAGTTTGTAGCGTTTCGCGATGCCATGAATGGACTCGAGTACCTGCATCGCTCGCGCGAGGTGGCCGAGAAAGGCCTACACATCGAACTTGGTGCCTACAGGTGCAATGTGTTCCTCGACTGGCGCGAAATGCGAGACGACGGCTCCCGTCCGCTGGCCGAATTGTGCAACATGCTCGCTGGACGTGGCGTTTCGAGCCTCGAAGATTCACTCCGCGATCTCGAACTGCAGCCTATTCATTCCGCCGTCCGCGCCCTGCTTGATCCCGAAGTGGTACGCGCATTCGCCACGCCGGCGATATCGCGCAAGCCCGGTCGGAAGACTTCTGCGGCAGTCGAGCACGTTGTCGATCTTTTGCATCCGCTGCTCAAGAATGCGTGTCATTACGGTGCCAGTCCGGCATCCGAAAGCGCTGGTTTCGGGCCCGGCCGCAAGTGGTCCGGCAATGAGAAGGCCAGTCTGACTAAATTCCGCAGCAGACTGGATTCTGCACGACATCTGGATGAAGTTGTGAAGCACATGCCCGGCACAATCCTCGGAGAAATCAAATCTGTTCTCCCCGTCGAAGCCGTAGAGGAAGCCGCGCTACCGCTCTGGGGATCGGTCATTGCAGCGACAGCCTTGGAGGCAATAGGCGATTACTGCAACGAACAACAGTCCGATGCCGCCTTAGGACAGTTGTTCGACGCGCTCCGTCTGCGTGAGGTCCTAGCCCAGTGCTTCGAAAGATTGGGCATGCAGGGCGACGAACGCTGGCGCGCTTCAGCGCGAGTCCGTGCAACGTTCGCACACAGCGCCTGGGCGCCCTCAACACGGCCACAGGAGAAGCCCGCTGCCGCGCCGCTCGCGTGGATGCATGACCCGGAAATGGCATGGCTGATCGGCGCTCACGAGTGGGAAGGCTTCCGCTACTTCAACAAGGAACTATTTGAACGCCTGCTCTGGTGGATGTCGTTACGCTCGCTTCTCGACCTCGCCTCGCAGCCACTTCCCGATAACAGCGGCATTCAAGTCCTAGCTCAAGAAATCGGTGGACGGATGAACGCCGCATCTGAAGCAGGATACCGGGTGGAGTCATTGCTGATGGCGAGCACAGCGAAAACTCTACCCGAATCTTTCGTGACAGCATCTCAGGCAACGGAGACTACTGCACCAAAGCTCGCGAAGACGTCAACGATTAAGAAGAAGTCAACCAAGAAACGACCCACAAAGAACTAAGCTCAGATGTTCCGTAGGCGCAGGTTAGTTCTTAAACCTCCTGCGCCGATGTCTTTTGACAGATGCTATGGCGGAGGGGCAGAATTACGCGGGTTGGGGGCTCCCGAACCACGCTCAACGTTCCCTTGATGCATGATGAACTGAACCTGCCGTGACCGCGTTACTCACGGCTGCAGTAGGCCTATTTGCATGTGCACGCTTAGCTTTATCCCTGATGAATCCGGGTACCTGGTAGCGATGAACCGTGACGAGCAGTTCTCGCGTCCGCGTGCGCTCCCGCCACGGGTTTTCGGAAAAGCAATCTACCCGCATGAACCGAGTGGGGGAACATGGATCGCAGTCAACTCACGAGGATTGACTCTCGCACTGCTGAATAAGAACGAGGATGGACCGCTTCCGGCCGAAAAACACAGCCGAGGTGAATTAATCCCTGCCATGATTGCTTGCGATTCCCTGGCAGAGATCCACCGCCGTGTTGTCGCCTTTGATCTTCGCTCTACCTACCCCTTCCGGTTGATCGCGATCTCCCCTTCCGAACGGGAACTTTGCGAGTGGCGCTGGGGAAGCAAACTGGAACAGGTGCATCACGATTGGGAAGCCCGGCACTGGTTCTCGTCAGGAGTTTCGGATATCGAAGCTGAAGCGCGACGTTCCGTAGTGGTGAAACGCGCGTGGAACATCGATGGTGCTGGAACCAGGGACTGGATCCGTAACCTGCACAAATCCCACGAGCCGGCACCGGGAGCTTACAGCATCTGCGTACATCGGCCCGACGCAGCTTCCGTCAGCTACAGTGAGATCCGTGTAAGCGCGAACCAGATCACGTTCCGGTATGCTGCCGGGCATCCGTGTGAGTTCCACTCGTTCGACGCGGAGATCACGGTTACCAATGAAGCGTCCTTGAAATTCGTCGTAGGCCTTTAACCAAGCGCACTGCATCCTTGTTGTAGAATGCACCCTTTCAGACGGAGGAAGAATGGTTGTACTTGCCGTGGTGTGGGAGGCGAAAAGCGGGCACGAACGCGAAGTCGCCGAGCTATTCAAGGAATTGCAGACGGCCTCGCGCGCTGAACCCGGCTGCTTGATGTACATCGTTCACCGTCACCGCACCGACCAACGCAGATTTTTCATTTATGAACAGTACGCAGATGACACAGCGCTCGAGGCTCACCGGAACGCAAGTCACTTCCAGCAGTATGCGGTTAAAGAACTGCCCAAGATCGCCGAGCGTATCGAGGGCGAGTTATACAAGCCGATGGAGTGAGGTGTTCCAATGGCGATACTCACTCGAATGGTTGGATTCGTGACGACCACGAACCCTGAGGCAGCGAAGGCCTTCTACTCAGGCAAACTCGGGTTCGCATTCCTCCGGGATGACGAGTTCGCACTCGTGTTCGACGCCAACGGAACCATGCTGCGAGTGGTAAAGGCCCGGCAGTTCGCTCCGATACAAGGGACAGTGCTTGGGTGGCAGGTGGACGACATTTCCGCTGCTGTGCAGCAGCTCAGTCAAAAAGGAATCCGCTTCGAAAGATATGAATTCCTTCATCCCGACGCAGCGGGGATATGCACCTTTCCAACAGGAGACAAGGTAGCTTGGTTCAAGGATCCCGACGGGAATGTGCTCTCGCTATCACAGCATGCGGACGCTAGTCCGACGGCGCAATAGGCCTACTTCTTATCGACCATGAGGACACCACCTCGGGCATAGCTATCCTTCTCAACATCAATGAAGGTGACAACAATGCCTTCCCGGGCGGTTCCGGCTTCTTCCGCGATTGCATCGGTAATGCGCTCTGCGAGTTTGCGCTTCTGCTCTGTGGTGCGGCCCTTCAGCAATGTGACCTGAACGTGCGGCATGAAGATCTCTTGAAAAGAAGTGAGGCCAGAGGTGAAGACCCCTGGCCTGATAAGTTATTTCGCCAGTTCGTAACCTGCGAAGAAGTAGCTCAATTCAAAACGGGCGGTGTCTTCCGCGTCAGAACCATGCACAGCGTTCTGCTCGATGTTGCTCGCCCACTTTTTGCGAATGGTGCCTTCGGCAGCATTTGCCGGATTGGTGGCGCCCATCAGTTCGCGCCAATCTTTGATGGCATGTTCTTTTTCGAGCGCCAGGACGACGATCGGCCCACGCGACATGAACTTCGTCAGTGACTCAAAGAACGGCTTGCCGACGTGAACAGCGTAAAAACCTTCTGCCTGCGATTGAGTGATGTGGAGCATCTTGGCGCAAAGGACGCGGAATCCGCGCGCCTCGATCGTTCCGATGATGTCGCCGATGGCTTTCCGCTCAACGGCGTCAGGTTTAATAATTGCTAGTGTACGTTCCAGTGTCTTCATGCTTCTCTCTTGGGTTAATTGCTAAGCTTTGGCAGCCATGCCCAGCGCTTCGGCAACTGTCTCGCCGATGACGGCCGGAGTCTTCACCACGCGAATTCCAGCCGCTTCCAGCGCCTTGTACTTCTCAGCCGCAGTTCCGTGTCCGCCGGAAATGATCGCGCCGGCGTGTCCCATGCGGCGTCCTGGAGGCGCGGTCTGCCCGGCGATGAACGACACCACAGGTTTTTTCACGTGCGCCTTCACATACTCGGCTGCTGTCTCTTCCGCGTTTCCGCCGATCTCGCCGATCATGACGATGGCTTCCGTTTGCGGATCTTTATTGAAGAGCTCCAACGCATCGACGAAGTTCGTGCCGATAATCGGATCGCCACCGATACCGATCGCCGTAGATTGGCCGATACCGCGCTGCGTCAACTGATAAACGGCTTCGTAGGTCAGGGTGCCTGAGCGGGAAACGATCCCGACATTCCCTTCTTTGTGAATCCGGCCTGGCATGATGCCGATCTTGCACTTGCCGGGTGAGATGATGCCCGGGCAGTTCGGGCCAATCAGGCGGGAGCGTCGATCTTGCAGATACTCCCACACCTTCACCATGTCGTTTGCGGGAACGCCTTCCGTGATGCAGACGATGAGTTCGATCTCTGCATCGGCGGCTTCCATAATGGCATCAGCCGCAAACGGCGGCGGGACGAAAATCACCGTGGCATTCGCGCCAGTCTTGTCGACGGCTTCCTGGACGGTGTTGAAGATCGGCCACCCTTCGTGGGTCGAGCCGCCCTTGCCAGGAGTGACGCCGCCAACAATCTTAGTGCCATACTCGGCGCAGGCTTTCGCGTGGAAAGTTCCTTCTTTTCCGGTAAGTCCCTGTACCAGCAGCTTCGTGCTTTTATCAACCAGAATGCTCATAATTCCTACGCTCCCGCACCTTGTGCCGCTGCAACCACCTTCTCAGCCGCGTCTTTCATGGTGTCCGCAACGATAAAGTTCAGCCCTGAATTCTTCAGGATTTCCCTGCCCTGCTCTACGTTCGTGCCTTCCAGTCGAAGTACCAGCGGCAATTGCAGATTCGTTTTCCTCGCCGCCGCAACCACGCCGTTGGCTAATGTATCGACGCGCAGGATACCGCCAAAGATATTGATCAGAATGGCTTTCACGTGCGGATCGCTCAGCAGAATCTCGAATGCATGCGTAACCTGCTCTTCATTCGCGCCACCGCCCACGTCGAGGAAGTTCGCTGGATTGCCTCCGGCGAACTTGATGATGTCCATGGTCGCCATAGCAAGGCCCGCGCCGTTCACCATGCACGCGACGTTGCCGTCGAGCTTGATGTAGTTCAAGCCGTACTTCGAAGCTTCCACTTCGAGAGGATCTTCTTCCGTGATGTCTCGTAACGCGCGGAGATCGGCGTGACGGAACAGCGCGTTGTCATCGAAATTTACCTTCGCATCCAACGCGATGACCCGGCCATCATTCGTGGTAATCAGCGGATTGATCTCAACCAACGAAGCGTCCGTGTCGACATAAGCCTTATAGAGTCCCATCAGCAACTTCACAGCCTGCTTCGCTTCCTGTCCATTCAACCCGAGCCAGAAGGCGATCTTGTTGGCCTGGAACGGCTGCAACCCGATACCAGGATCGATGTACTCCTTCATGATCTTCTCGGGAGTCTTGGCGGCAACTTCTTCGATGTCCATGCCGCCTGCCGCCGAAGCCATCACGACCAGTTTGGCTTCCGCGCGATCCAGCAGCATGCCAAGATAAAGTTCGCGAGCGATCGGCAGGGTCTCTTCGATAAGGAGTCTGCGCACAACGCGGCCCTCGGGACCAGTCTGATGAGTCACCAGGGTCATGCCGAGCATCTTTGACGCCCATTCGCCCGCTTCCTGAACGGACTTCGCGATCTTGACGCCGCCGCCCTTACCGCGGCCTCCGGCGTGGATCTGCGCCTTTACAACCACGCCTTGGGCGCCTTCATTCATCAACCGCTTCGCGACGTCTTCGGCTTCCTCGCGCGATGTGGCCACTTCGCCGCGTGGAACCGCGACGCCATACTTCGCCAGAATTGTCTTTGCCTGATGCTCGTGAATTTTCATGTTTAGCTGTCGCCGAACTGCCGTTCAGATTTCCACTACGAATGCAGAATCGCCGGCTCACCCCGCTCTGTGGTTTCCGCAGTGTCGGGCGAAACTAGCGATTCTATAAGACCCTCGCGCGAACGGGCAATTGCCCCGTCCGAGCGTTATTTGCCCTTCTTGCCCGCCAATGCCTGACCATTCAAAACCGCCTTACCAGGAAGCGAATCCATGAACTCGCTGACGTACATCGTCTGCTCGCGGTCCGGTCCCGTCGAAACAACCCCGACCTTGGAGCCCGTCTCCTTCGCGATAAATGCCAGATAGTCCTTCGCCTTCTGCGGAAGCTTCGCAAAATCGCTGATGCCTGATGTCGCGGTCTGCCATCCCGGCAACTTCTCGTAGAGGCATTCAATCTTCTCGTAGCCGCTGATCTGTGCTGGAATCTCGCTGGTCTTTTTACCGTCGATCTTGTACCCGACGCACACCGGAATTTCCGCAAGGTGATCGAGCACGTCCATTTTCGTCACCACCAGCCATTCAATTCCGTTGATCATGGCCGAGTAACGTAGCAGTGGAAGGTCGATCCAGCCGCACCGCCTCGGGCGCCCGGTTACGGCACCAAACTCGTTGCCGCGCTTGCGGAGGTCTTCCCCCTCGGGACCGTGCAGCTCCGTCGGAAATGGCCCTTCTCCTACTCGCGTGCAATACGCCTTGGTGACTCCAATCACGGTCGAAATGGCAGTTGGCGGAACACCCGTGCCGATCACAGCACCGCCGGAGGTCGCGCTCGACGACGTAACAAACGGGTACGTTCCATGATCGATGTCGAGCATGGTTCCCTGCGCGCCCTCGAACATGATCGACTCGCCTTCCGCCAGCGCCTTGTTCAGCAGCACTGCCGTGTCCGCAACGAAGGGACGAATCTCTTCCGAAGCTTTCGCGTATTCGCGATAGATCTCTTCCGCATCCAGAGGTTCGGTGTTGTACAACGCATGGACGATAGTGTTCTTTTCGCGGCAGGCGTTCTCGATGTGCGTGCGCATCAAGTCGAGATCGAGGAAATCCGCAACTCGCAGTCCGCGGCGTCCCATCTTGTCTTCGTAAGCGGGACCAATCCCTCGCGAGGTCGTGCCGATCTTCACGCGGCCTGGCGCATTTTCCGACGCCAATTCCATCATCCGGTGATACGGCAGGATCACCTGCGCCCGGTTCGATATGAACAGGTTTCCGTCCACCGGCAGACCGGCTTCGCGAAGCATCCGGACTTCCTTTAGGAGTGCGAACGGGTCCAGCACCACTCCGTTTCCGATTACGGCTTTCGATCCCGGACGGAGAATGCCACAGGGCACCAGTTGCAGAATGAACTTTTTGCCTTTGATTGTGACGGTATGTCCAGCGTTGTGGCCGCCTGCGTAACGCGCCACTACTCCGAAATGGTCGGAGAGAACGTCAACGATTTTACCTTTTCCTTCGTCGCCCCATTGGGCGCCCACGATTACGGCGCTCTTGCCTCTATTCAAGTCGTAACTCCACACACGTGCAGCTAAGCTGCGTTATTGCACACAGCGAACCCGCTTATGAGAATTGCTGGTTTACTGGGGATTAGACCGGACGGGCTGTGTACAGATAATTCTACCGTGAGTAGCCGCGCGCGGCAAAGCAAGACTATGAGGAAATCCGAATGTTTGACTCACCCGCCAGAGACTGAAAAACTGTCTTGGTGCCCGAACTTCCCGAAGTAGAAACCGTAGCCCGTGGCTTGCAAAAGCATATCGCCGGCGACACCATAGACTCCGTCTGGATTGGCGCCCGCCACCAGCCCTTGAAATCTTCTCCCGACGAGATCGCAGCCGCGCTCGAAGGCGCTCGTATTGATTGCGCCCGGCGCGTCGGAAAGCACATCGCGATCGATCTCCATCGTAACGGTTCCGAATCGGGACAATGGATCGTTCATCTGGGGATGACTGGCCGCATGCTCGTTACCACGCCAGACGCGCCCATCGACAAGCACACCCATCTCATCGCGAAATTGCACTCCGGTCGGGAGCTTCGATTCATCGATCCGCGAATGTTCGGCAAGCTTGCGGTGACACGCGAGGCCTTCAAGGCGCCCGGCAGCGAACCACTCGACATTGGCTTCGAAATCTTCGTAAACCTCTTTCGTGGCCGCAAGACGCCCATCAAGAGTGCTCTTCTCAATCAGTCGCTGCTAAGTGGCGTGGGCAACATCTATGCTGACGAGTCGCTAGCTCGTGCTGGGGTACGTCCCCGCCGTCGCGCCGCTTCTCTTACCCGAAACGATCTTCGGCGTCTTTACGATGCGCTCCAAAAAGTGCTACGGGAAGCAATCAAATTGGGCGGGAGTTCGGTCTCCGATTACGTTGGAGCAGAAGGCGAACGCGGATTTTTCCAGATCCGGCATCTCGTCTATGGACGCGAAGGTGAGCCTTGCCGCAAATGCAAAACCCCGATTAAGCGTATCGTGATTTCTGGCCGTAGTTCGCATTACTGCCCAACGTGCCAGAAGTGAACCATGTCACCATCCTGCATGCCGGCTGAAACTGACATGCACCGTCAGCAAGTGTTACCCTTCTCCCGCTATGTCCTCATTCTCTATTGGAGTTGATTTAGGCGGCACAAACCTTCGTATTGCTGCAGTCGATCTCGACGGAAATCTGCTCGAGAAAGTAACGACTGGCACACAAGTTTCGAAAGGTCGCGAATTCGTCGTCGGCGAAATGACCGACGCCATCAAGACACTCGCCACGAAATTCGGCAGGAGCGGTGAACTCGTCGGCGTGGGCATCGGAGTTCCCGGCATCATCGACAAGCGCACAGGCATGCTGCGCGAGTCCCCCAACCTTCCTGGATGGGATGATTATCCGGTTCGCGATGAGATCGAAAAGCGCCTTTCCACCCCGGTTATCCTCGAAAACGACGCCAACGTTGCGGCATTCGGTGAAGGTTGGCTTGGTGCCGCTCGCGGGTATTCCGAGGTTTGCATGATTACCCTCGGAACCGGCGTCGGCGGAGGCTTGGTCCTCGCAGGGCGCATTTGGCAAGGCATGAACGGCATGGCTGGAGAAGTCGGGCACGTGACCATCGAGCCTGATGGACATCCATGCGGATGCGGCAACCGTGGTTGTGCGGAACAATACGCTTCCGCGACCGCCATCGTTCGTATGGCAAAAGAAGAAATTGCTGCCGGCAATGCTCCGGAGTTGGAGAAGATGGCCGCCGGCCCGAATGTGGAGTTCACCTCTCGTGCGGTATTCAACCTGGCCTTGCAGGGTGATGCCGCTGCTCAGCGCGTCTACGATCGCGTTGGACGCGCACTCGGCATTCTGATCGGCGACCTCATCAACATCATGAACCTGCGGATGTACGTGATCGGTGGCGGCGTCTCCAACGGTTGGCAGGCATTTGCGCCTCGGATGTTCCAGGAACTTCGCGGACGTTCGATGGTCTATGCAGCCACCGCGCCGCCGGACGAATGCATTCCCGTCGGTGCCGCGTCCAAGGTTGCGTCGAAGCAACCGCCGCCGTATCGAACAGTGGTCACGCGCGCCCTGCTCGGCAGTGATGCCGGGCTCTACGGCGCCGCACGCCTGCCCCTTGCTGCTGCTGCAAAATAACAAAACAGAAAACCCGGTCCGAGCGGACCGGGTTTCTCATTCCTAAGTCACTTCTATTGAACTGGTGCGGCGACCACCTTCTTCATTGCGGCGACGCACTGTTCGTTCTCTTGCGGCGTGCCGATACTGATCCGGATGGCCGTTTTTGCACCCCATCCCGACAGCGGACGAATGATGACACCCTCAGCCTGTAGTCTCTTTGCAACCGCAACCGAATCTTCGCCAACATCAACGAAGAGGAAGTTCGTCCATGTGGGAAGCACCTTCATGCCGATTTCCGACAGCTTCTCGGTGAGATACTTCGCCCCTTCCATGTTGTTCTTCAGAGTTTTCTGACGGTGTGCTTCGTCCTGCATGGCCGCGAGCGCAGCCGCTTCCGCAATCGTTGAGACCGAGAAAACCACTTTCACGCGCGCCAGGTATTGCAGCAGTTCCGGATCGGCGATGCCGTACCCTACGCGAACGCCGGCCAATCCCTGCGCTTTGGAGAAAGTTCGCAAAACGATAACTTTCCGTCCTGCGCGGACGTAGTCGATGCTGTGTGAATACTCGACTCCGCGTTCCTTGGCGAAGATCTCGGCAAAATCCGAATACGCTTCATCCAGCACCACCAGCACATGCTCTGGAACTCGATCCAGAAAACGGTCGATTTCCTGCGCACTTGCGCAACTTCCCGTGGGATTATTCGGATTCGCCAAGAAGACCACCCGGGTGTTCTCGTCGATGGCTGCGAGAATGCCGTCGAGGTCATACCCGAAATCCCGCATGGGAACTTTCTTCAGCGTAGCTCCCGCGGCCTGTGCCACCAGCGGATAGGTGATAAATGAGCACTCACTTGTGACGGCGTTCAAGCCCGGCGCAAGCACCGTTCTCCCGACCACGTACAAGAGTGAACTCGATCCCGCTGCGACCAAAACGTGATCGGCCGGAACTTGATGGTGTCGCGCAATGGCCTCACGCAGTTCCGAACTGTCCGCATCCGGATACCAGTTGGTTTCGGAAGCGGATCTCTGGATGGCTTCTATCGCTTTGGGGGAGGGCCCAAACGGATTCTCGTTTGACGCCAGCTTTACGGCTTTGATGCCGCTCTCCCGCTCAGCTTGTTTTACAGTCTTGCCTGGAACATACCGTCCCATGCTTCGGATGTGTGGGGGAACAAAAAAGTCAAACTTACTCATACCCTCTCGCTTGTACCAGCGATGTTGGTGTAACCCGCTATTCTCTTAGATTCAGATGAGATTAGGAAGCGGTACGTTTCGGACGTACCGACTGCTTCAACCGCGCTACTTCCGCCTCAGTCAGGCTCCGGTATCTTCCCGGTTCCACGTCAAGCTCCAGAGGACCGTACCTTACCCTCTTGATCTTCTCCACGTGATGCCCGACTTCTTCGAACATACGCCGGATTTGGCGGTTTCTGCCTTCTATGATCGTGATCTCATACCAGGGATTGTTACCCTCTCTGAACGCTTCTATCTTTGCCGGTGCTGTCCGCACCTTTTCCGGACGACGCCGATTCCCTGCTTTTGGCTTAACCCCTTGGAGGAGAACGCCCTTTCGTAGCTGGTTCAGGCTCTCTTCTGTTGGAATCCCAGCCACCTTCACCAGGTACGTCTTGGAAACGTGAGATGAAGCATGGGTCAGCTTCTGTGTGAGGTCGCCGTCATTCGTCAGTAAAAGCAGCCCCTCGCTCGCGTAATCCAGACGTCCAACCGGATACACACGCACTGGCACGTTCCTTACCAGATCCATGACAGTTGGCCGTCCTTCGGGATCGCTGGAGGTCGTAACGTATCCCTTCGGCTTATGCAGCAGGATATACACCTGCTTGTCGACGTGCTTTAGCAGCTTGTTGCCGACCTTGATGTGGTCCACTGCGGGATCGGCCTTGGTACCAAGCTCGGTCACGGTCTGGCCGTTGACCGATACCATGCCCGACTTGATCAGTTCTTCCGCATGCCTGCGTGACGCCAGTCCGGCAGCGGCGATGATCTTTTGTAAACGTTCCTGCACTTGCTTCTCTAGCTCTGCTCAGTTTGGGATGGGGTCGGTTCGGCCTCGGATTCCGGAGCCTCCGCCGCTTCTGCTGGCACTTCTTGTTCCTGGCCGACAGGCTCTGTCGATTCGCTCGACGCCTCTGCCGTTCCACTCGTTTCCGACGTAACAGATTCCTGTGCTGAGGGGAACAGGTCTTCTTGCGCGGCACCACCCAGCATCTTCTCGAATTCTTCCATGCTGGGAAGCTCACTGACGTCTTTCAACCCGAAGCGCATCAGGAACTCTTTCGTGGTCTTGTAAAGAATAGGTCGCCCAATAACCTGTTTCCGCCCGGCCGTGGTCACTAGTTTCTTATCGATGAGCGTAGCCAGCACCCCGCTGGAATCCACGCCGCGAATTTCGCTGATTTCCGGCGCCGTCACAGGCTGCTTGTAGGCGATAACCGACAGCGTCTCCAACGCCTGCAAAGACAACCGGATAGGCGGCTTCAAGCTCTTCGCGAATCCGCGCACCACGTCGTGATGCTCGGGCTTCGTAGACATGCGAAACCCGCCCGCGACTTCCTTGATTTCCATGCCACGGTCGTTGTTGTCGGAATCCGACATCAGTTCTGCGAGTGCCGCGCGAATGCGGCTTTTTGCCTCCGCCTGTGCAGCCGCAGGTTCCATGTCGGTCAATCCATTCTCCTGGATAACCGACTCCTTCAACAGCAGCGTGAGCTGGTCCAGTGTGACCGGATCTTCCGCCGCGTAAATGATCGCTTCTAGTTTGCCCTTAAGTGCCATCGGTTAACGTGTTACCGCCAATCGTCTCGTACCGCGTCTTGCTCGCCCATGACTTCATCAAAACGGGCGTTCTTCTTGATAAGTATCTCGCCGAACACATGCTCCTGTCGCAGCAGGATCGCCTGCAGACGCACCATTTCCAGCAGCGCCAGGAACGCGCACACCAGCGCATTGCGGGTTTGCAGCGATCGCAGCAGGTTTTTCAGCCGGATCGGACGGTCCTCCATGACCAACCTCCGCCGGAAGTAGTCGATCATCTGCGTAACCGTGACTGCTTCTTCATCGACGTTGATCATCGGCCGGTGCTTCGCCCGGTCCAGAATCTGCTGGAAGGTTCGCACCAGGTCCACAACGTCGGCAGCCAGCTCCGCTTCGGTCCCTTCGGCGTTCTTGAACTCCTTCAGCGCCGGATTCGAGAGCACCGCCTCTTCAATCTGCTGGCGCTGCAACAGCATCTGCGCCGCCATTTTGAATTTCTCGTGCTCCAGCAGGCGTTCCACGAGTTCCGCCCGCGGATCATCCTGTGCCGCTTCCGAAATCGTCGGATCCCGCGGCAGCAGCATCCGCGACTTAATCTGGATGAGCACCGAAGCCATGTAGATGAAGTCCGATGCGATATCGACGTCGAACTCCTTCATGCGCTCCACATACGCCAGGTACTGTGCCGTGATCTGCGCGATGGGGATATCGTAGATGTCAATGTCCTGCTTGCGGATTAAATCCAGCAGCAGGTCGAGCGGCCCGTCGTAGACCTGACCCACCGTGATTGCGAACGGAAACTCCGTGTCCTTGCGGGCCTTTGCCTTCTCCGCTGGCGCGTTGTTCTGGGTCGCGACGGCATCTGTCGTGCTTGGAATCTGCTCTTCCGGCATGGAACTCCAACTACTCCGCGTTCGCCGATTTCGGCGGTGCTTCGAACTGCTTGCCGAAGTGCATCGCGTCCCGCACTTCCGTCATCGTCTCTTCCGCTGTCTGCTGGGCCTTTTGCGATCCTGCTTCCAGGATGTCCCATACCATCCGCGGATTTTTTTCGTATTGTGCACGCCGCTCCTGCAAAGGTTTAATCCTCGTCAGCAGGTGGTCAGATGCCCACGTCTTGCACTGAATACATCCGATCCCAGCCGTCGTACATCCTTCTTCCACTTTTGCCACAGTCTCTTTGTCGCTGAAGATCTTGTGCAGCGAAAACACAGGGCAAACATGCGGATTGCCCGGGTCCGTTCTCCGCACGCGCGCGGGATCGGTCACCATCGTCTTCAGCTTCTGGCGTATCTCCGGTTCCGGATCGCTCAACAGCACCGCATTACCGTACGACTTCGACATTTTCCTGCCGTCCGTGCCTGGCAGCTTCGGCATCGATGTCAGCAGCGGCTTCGGCTCGGGTAAAACCGGCTTGTCCGTCTTTCCCGGATAGAAGCCATTGAATCTGCGCGCGATCTCACGAGTGAGTTCGATATGTGGAACCTGGTCTTCTCCGACTGGAACGAAGTCCGCCTGGTACATCAGGATGTCCGCCGATTGCAGTACCGGGTATCCCAGGAACCCGTATGTCCCCAGATCTTTGTCCTTGATGTTATCGCGTTGCTCTTTGTACGTCGGAACTCGTTCCAGCCACCCGAGAGGCGTAATCATCGAGAGCAGCAAGTGCAATTCCGCATGTTGCGGCACATGCGACTGCGTAAAGATCACTGCTTTTTCCGGATCCAATCCCGCCGCCAGCATGTCGTACATCATCTCGATGATGTTCTGCTTCACCTTTGACGTGTCGGCGTAATCGGTCGTAAGCGCATGCCAATCAGCAACGAAAAAGAAACACTCGTATTCATTCTGCAGACGCACCCAGTTATCTAATGCGCCGACAAGGTGGCCCAGGTGCAACTTCCCCGTTGGCCTCATCCCGCTCAGTACACGGGCTTTCTTTGTTTTTCCCTCTGACATCAAAGTCTCGCGATAATAGATTGAAAGAAGTAAAGCAACGGGCTCATCACGGCCCTGATCACTGGCCCGCCAAACAGAAACAACAGAATGATTCCGAACATCCCGACCGAATCATAGATCCGCCCAATCGATTCGGGCAGGAAATGCCGCAGCACGTGACTACCATCGAGCGGCGGAACCGGTATCACGTTGAAGGCCGCCAGCAACACGTTGATAATCAGCAACTGATACAGCATTTCAACAACAGGCACAACCGGCGAACTCATGTCGGCGACGAATCCGTGTACGACTGGCCTGCCGCCCGGGATCGCAAACGCGATCACTGCCAGGCCTGCAACCGACGCTGATGCAACCAGCAGGTTGCTGATCGGCCCAGCCAGGGACACAAAAATATCGTCCCGCACCGGACTCTTGAACTGCCGCGGATCGACCGGCGTCGGCTTCCCCCAGCCGATCAACGGGATGTGCCCAAAAAGCGCAATCAGTGGCAACAACACCGTCCCTATGGGGTCCATATGCTTGATAGGGTTCAGTGTGACTCTGCCCAGCAACCGTGCCGTGGGGTCGCCGCTGCGATCTGCCGTCCACGCGTGCGCCGCTTCATGCACGCTAACAGCAAACACCAGGGCCACATACTGGAATACAGTCTGAACTGTCTCAAGCGTCATTCCGGTGGTTCGATGGTATCACGCCAGCAGCACGTCGGCCCTAAGTGGGAATTCCTACTGATTCTTTGAATTCTTTGCTTTACGAGGACTTTCCACTGTCCGACAATGCGCCGTATGCAGATAGCGGACGTCGTCATCATCGGTGGCGGAATCGTCGGTTCCAGCATCGCCTATCACCTCACCGAGCAGGGCTGCCGTAACGTCATCGTCATCGAACGCGAAGCCCATCAGGGTAAAGGCTCAACCGGGAAAAGCATGGGAGGAGTCCGAGCCCAGTTCTCGACTCCCGTGAACATCAGAATGTCGCTCTACTCCATCCCGTTCTACGCCGCTTTCGACGAACGTCTCGGCTATCCCGCCGGATACCGGCCTCAGGGATACCTGTTCCTCGCCACCTCGGAGGCACACCTCCGCTATCTTGCGACGAACATGGAGAAGCAGCGCGAACTCGGCTTGAACACTGTCGAGAAGCTTTCGGCCGACACCATCGCCAAGTCCTTTCCACTGCTCCGCACCGACGACGTTCTCGGAGGAAATTTCTGCTCGACCGACGGCTTCGTTGATCCTTACTCCGCTATGACCGGCTTCATGACTCGCGCCGCCGAGCAAGGCGCTAAACTCTGGCGCGGCACGGAAGTGACCGGCATCGCTTCCGACTGCAACGGCATCGCCAGCGTGCTGACCTCCCGCGATACTATCTCGACCCGCACGGTCATCAACGCTGCCGGTGCGTGGGCTGCCCCCATAGCAAAAATGGCCGGCGTCGACCTCCCCGTCGAACCGCTCCGCCGCATGCTCGTGCCCACAGAAGCCTTCGACGAGTATCCTCACACCGCGCCCATGACGATCGACATGTCCAACGGCTTCCATTTCCGACCCGAATCACTTGGATTCCTGCTCGCATGGAACGACCCAACCGAAACTCCCGGATACAAACTCGATTTCGAGCCGTCTTTCATCGAAAAGATCCTCGAGCGCGCCGCCAGTCGCGTTCCCATCTTCGAAAACGTGGCGGTCAATCCTAAGAAGGCCTGGGCAGGCCTTTACGAAATGACGCCCGACCACCACCCGATCCTCGGTCCAGTCCCGGAGGTCCCCGGCTTCTTCTGTGCCAACGGATTCAGCGGACACGGCGTAATGCACGCCCCTGCAACCGGGAAGATTCTCTCCGACTTGGTTCTAAAGGGAGAAACCGATCTCATCGACGCATCGCTGCTCAACCTGCAGCGCTTCGCCGAAGGCCGCGAGATTCACGAAACGGCAGTCCTGTAGCTATTGCAGGTCTATTTCATCAGCCCGACGTTATCCACGCCAGCCACATGCGCGATATCAATCACTCGCGCAACCTGCTCAAACTCAACGTCACCATCCGCGCGCACGAAATGCCACCTTCTCTGCACGCTCCTTGTAGATGTCCGCTAACCGTCCACGGAGGGCTTCCCACGTCACCACTTCTTCATTGATGCGAAGAGACGTATCCTTCCCGCCATTCTGGTGCACTTGTATGACGATGGTTCGCACAGGCGAGATCTCGTCTTTGCCGCTTTGTTCTTGTGGAATTCTCGCCTGTTCCCCGGTGGGAGCCACCGGTACGATGAGCATAAAAATGATGATCAACACCAGAAGAACGTCAATCAGGGGAGTGACGTTCATCTCGGGACCGCCGCTCGAGAACGCCATATATCACCTCTGCGTTAAATAGACACCGCGCAGAGTGGTTTGTTCCCGAACTTCCTGTTCTCTCACTCAACCAAAAACGTAGCTACCACGTTCCTCGTCCGCGGACCGTCCAGTTCCACCAACACAATCCGCTGCCACGTTCCCAGTAACAGTCGTCCCTTTTCGACCGGCTGAGTGACAGACGTCCCAATCAGCGCAGACAGGATGTGATCGGGCACATGACTCGGATCGTGCGGGTGGCGGTACCGCAGCTTCGGCACGATCGCCTCAAACGCATCCAGGATATCCAGGTCGGTTCCCGGATCCAGGTCCGCTGTCGTCAGCGCAGCCGTCGTGTGCAGTACCGTCAGGTGGCAGACGCCGTTCCTATCCGTCCCGAGCGCTTCCTGCACCTGATCCGTGATGTCGATGATCTCCCGCTTCTTGTGCGTTTTGATCGAAAGCTTCTGCATAGCTACCTGAACTGTTTCGCTTGCGGTGCTGGGGGGAAGTCCAACGACTCACCCTGGAACAGCGCCACGCACTGCTCCAGTCGTGCTTTTCCGTCATGCACGGCAAATGTGTACGGCTTCTCTTTCGGGCCGCTCCACAGCGTCACACCCGCGTACTCGCCATCTTTTCGCAGGATGTAATACACCATGCTGATGTAGCGCAACTTCGCTGGAGTTTTCTCATAGGCGCGAACGATCCGCTTGAGCACATCCATTCCAGCCTCGCGCGGCGACATCCCTTTGCGCATGTTCTCCACGATCGAATGTGCTCCCGCCACCTTGAGGTTCTCTTCGCCGCTACCCGTAGCGCCTGCCGAACCTACATCCTGGTCCGTGAAACAGCCCGCCCCGATGATCGGGGAATCACCACAGCGCCCTGCCAGCTTCCATGCCAATCCGCTTGTCGTCGTCATGCCCGACATTTCGCCCTTTGCGTTCAGCACGGAAACGTGGATCGTGCCCGTCGGCGGCCTAAGCACTCTCTCGATCGCATGCTCCCGCCCCCCTGAAGGGATACCGATCCGGGCGGCTTCTTCCTCCAGTTGCCGCCATCGCTCTTCATAGGTCTCGGAAAGCTTAGGAGCCACGGTTCCTTCCGGCACCTCATATTTAGGATCGGCCAGCCCTGGCCCCCACCAGTCCTGGTTCGAGTTGTTCTTCTTCCATAGCAGCCAGGTCTTATGAGCAGCTTCCGTCAGCAGATTCTCTTGCGGAAATCCCATTGCCTTCGCGAACCGCTCTGCGCCTTCACCGACCAGCATCACGTGACCGGTGTTCTCCATTACCGCCTTGGCGAGGAGCGAGACGTTTTTGATGTTTCGCACTGCACCAACGGCACCGGCCCGCCGTGTCGGGCCGTGCATGCAGCAGGAGTCCAACTCCACCACACCGTCTTCATTCGGAAGTCCGCCCAGACCGACTGTGTCGTCGTTGGGATCATCTTCCTGCGCCTTGCCGACCATAATGGCCGCATCCAACGTGTCACCGCCGTTGACCAGGAACTCGTACGCCTTCTCGATCGTCTTTATGCCAGTCCGCTTTGTGACGATGACGTTCTTGCCGCCGCTGGGTACCGCCTCCATCTTCACTTCAGCCGATTTCCCATCTGTCTTCTTGGTGGTCTGCGCGTCCACCCCTAACGCGATAGTTCCCATCGCCGTCGTCGCAATGAAATCTCTCCGGGAAAATGACATGACGCCTCCAAATGAACGAGAAAGCATAGCACCTCGCGCCTGCATGAATCCTGCACAAAAAGAAAGTCCGGCTCGCAAGCCGGACTTCGTCTACACCGCTTCGTCTACGCCAGCTTTTCTCCCACGCTTCTTTCCGCGCGGAACCTCAACAGTGCGCCGATGTTGCCGGCTTTCTGTAGTTCCGGATGGGCGGGCATATGTACGATGTCGATTCCTGCGCGCATCGCACGGCCCACCAGAGCATCCGACACATCGCTGATCTCCTTCGTCTTCTGACCGCACACGGCGCAGTTCTCCACCAATCGCATATCCAGGTGACCGCAGTTAGTGCATTCCACGCCTTCCGCAGAAAAGCCATCGCCGATGATCAACGACTGTATTTCGCCCTGTTCGAGCGAACGAAGCACACGCTTTAATCCGAGCGCTCCGTGGTTGTTGGCTCGCGCCTCATCGAGTATGGTTCTCAGCAATTCCTGCCGCTGCTTCTCGTGATGCTCCTTCAACAACCGCTGCGTATGCTGGCGGACGTCATCTACCGATGCCGTGGCCGGATCGATAACAAAGTGACCGATCACCCTCTGCTTCACATACGGGTGAAGGTGCCGCTCGATGCCCGTCCAGGCTTCATCGCGTCCACCGATCACGATCCGTTCACAAGACCCCGTGCCATAGCGGTCCAGCAGTCGATCTGCCACGCGCTTGAAGTGGTTCTGCGCTTCGTTGTCTACCTTGCGCTCCGCGTGTCCCGCGTCAAATCCGGCAAATCCATCACTGCGACCACGTCGCGGCAGTTCGTCGATCCAGCTCTCTTTCTCGGCGACCTCGCCCATCTGCATTTCGAAAAACCGCGCCTTGCTGCGGTCCAGGAGACAAACGCACGTTTCTTCCATGATCTCCTGTAAGGCTGCCAGCGGACTCACGTGGAAGTGCTTGTTGATCAGAACTTTCGATCCCTGCAATCGCGCTGGAATGTCCTCCTCTCGCCAGAATCCCTTGGAGGCACATGCGAATATGGCCTTCGCACGGCCGGAATTTCCATGCAGCCGTTCCGCCAGATCCAAGATTCGTTCCAAGTCGCTACGTACGCTCCCGTTCTTTCCCGATCTCTCTGCCCGCTTCATCGCCTCCTTTACCAGGTCTTTGATCTGCAGCGTTTCGCGGCGGTGTGATTTATCCGCAGGTGTATCAGGCTGGTAGTAAAAAGTAATGCAATCCCCTTCCGGAGACTGGAAATCCGCGATTTCGCGGATGATATCGCGCGTGATCATGCACACCTCTCTTTACACCCCAACGGGCGTGTTATGCGATTTTTGAGTGCTGTAGCAGTTTTTCTTTGAATTTGTCAGGAATTGGTAAGTTCTTGCGTAAGTGTTCTCTTGCCGATCGGATGGACTTCCTCACCTCGTCCGCCGACCGGCTACTGATTGCGGAAATTTCATCCACCGTGAATCCTTCTACCCCGAAGAGAAGGAATGCCTCACGATCTTCTTTCGCGGCGCCAAGCAGCGCCATCTCCACCAGGTTCACCATCTCGTCTGAAGCCGCAGACTCCTCGGGCGTCGCCACGCCGCGGTTCGGAATCAGGCTCTCACCGGTAACCGACTCATCGGGTTGATGGTATTGCAGGATCGCTTCATCGGTGCCGTCCTGCCTTGGCTCCTGGCCTCCCCGCAAAGGTGCATCGAGTGGGACCGTCTCGGTCCTCTCGTCTCGATGTGCCAGGTCACGAATCGCCTTCAGCGCCAGCCGGTAAAGCCACGGCTCGATCGCCAGTTTCTCCGGACGCTCCTCGTTGCCCAGCGCGACTGCGATGGCCTCGCCGATCACCTCTTCCACGCGCAACTGGTCTGGCCTGAGCTCACCGCTGTTCTCGCGGAACCGCAGTTCGCGATCCACGAACCTCTGCAATCGCGGCAGGTTCGCGTTCACATAGGTCGAAATGTCATCTCCCGAAACGCTCTCCGGTTGTACCGCTGCCATCGTTTCCTCGAATGGCACCTGTGGCACCGGTCGTGTTTTACCTACCCGTCGTTGACGCGGCCACTTATGTTGCGCCCGCAAGCGGTCCTTGTGCTTCGTGACCTGCTCAATCAGATCTTCGAAGGCACCCTTGATCGCAGCCTCCGCCCGGTCGGCGGTTTCTCGCGAGGCGATGTTGCCCGACGGCAGCTTCAAATCCAGCCGCACGTTGAACCCGGCGCGCGCTGGCCGTTCATCCACGATCGCGTGCAAATGCACCAGTTCAGGCCTGAACACTTGCAGGCGTTTCCTGAGTTTCTGAATGTTATGGCTGATTTGTTCTTCGAGGTCGGTTGACTTTGGGACTTTGTAGCTGACGTGGACATTCATTCGCTACCCTCGTGACCGCCCACTTATTGATTCAGATTTTACACCCGTTTGTTAGGAAGCAAGAGCGGGAAGGTAGTGTTGCACTACAAGAAAAGAAACTGTAAATCCCTGTGAATATTGCGTTTTATTGCGATTTTACTTGACATCGCTTGCACGAAGGCGTAACGCCGTTCATCCCTGAAAAGCCAAAATCAGAGGCAGGTTTCAGAGCACGAGCTATTCACGTGGATTCAGCTTGATCGCACCTTGATGGTTGGATTAACAGCGTAATCTTTAGCGAGTTCCGTTCCGGTACACGGCGCGGAATGACCACGCATTAAACGGCAACCGTGAACGTCGTTTCTGTTCTCGTCACCGGACGGTAGAGCGTGTCGCGTTCGACCGGTACACGTCCGGCTTCTTTGATCAGACGCTCCAGTTCCTGCCGCCTCATGCCCTGCGGAGTCTCTGCGCCGGCATCGTGGTAAATCTTTTCTTCGATTACCGTTCCGTCCAGATCGTCTGCCCCGAAACGCAACGAAATCTGCGCGATCTTCGGCGTCAGCATCTGCCAGTACGCCTTGATGTGGGCGAAGTTGTCGAGCACCAGCCGCGACACAGCCATCTGCTTGATATCTGTAAATCCGCTGGTCCACGGCAAATGCGAGAGCGGCGTATTGTCCGGGTGGAACGCGAGCGGAATAAATGTCTGAAACCCGCCGGTCTCATCCTGGAGCGCTCTGAGCTTCAGCAGGTGATCCACTCGGTCTTCGTCATTCTCGATGTGCCCGTAGAGCATCGTCGCGTTCGACTTCAGCCCGATCTCATGCGCAATTTTGGCTGTCTCCAGCCATTGCGAACCATCGATCTTGTGGTCGCAAATGATGTGGCGCACGCGCTCGTTGAAGATTTCCGCTCCCCCGCCCGGAAGCGAATCGACCCCTGCCTCCTTTAAGGCCACCAGCATCTCGCGAATACTCATCTTCGCCCGCTTCGCCAGGAATGCCACTTCGACCATCGTAAAGGCCTTTAGGTGTACCTGCGGGAAGCGCTGCTTCAATCCCTTGACCAGGTCAACGAAATATTCGAACGTCAGGTCTGGATGCAATCCACCGACAATATGAAACTCCGTCACCGCTTCCGAGTAGCCGGAGGCTGCCGTCTGAAACGCCTCTTCCAGCGCCATCGTGTACGCGCCCGGAGCGTCCTTCTTCCGGCCAAATGCACACAGTCGGCAATACGCCACGCACACGTTCGTATGATTGATATGGCGGTTCACATTGAAGTACGTCTTGTCGCCATGCATCTTCTCGCGGGCGAAGTTGGCCATCCAGCCAAGCGCCAGGATGTCCTTGGTCCCGTACAGCGCCAGGGCATCATCGGCGCTGAGGCGCTCTCCTGCAAGCACCTTCTCGGCAATGGGCCGCAGACGCGAGTCGTCCGTCTGGAATGCATGTCTCACGGCAGTTTCAGGCATATGTCCGATGATATCGCACCCCTCCCGTGAAGTCACAGGGGCAAGTGACTTAGCAGTTCTGGCTCGTGCTACTCTGCGTCCTCTGCGCCGAAGTTGTGGCCAATAAAAAACCGCGCACACCGTCAGTATGCGCGGCCATTTACTTTTTCGATTTATCTGGTCAGTGCCGCTTCCCTCACACCCTTGCGCTCTTTCACGGCCATCAATTCACCGGCTTTTTGGGCAATGTGCTCGGCGCTAACCTCGAACTCCTTAACCAGTTCCCAGGGCGCGCCCGAATCGCCGAAGCGATCCTTTACGCCGATGTATCCGGTGATCACCGGGGTTCCATACACCGCCGGACTAGCCGTGATGACCGAACTCACCTTCCACGCCAGAGCACCGATCTGATGTTCTTCGGCCGTGACTACCACGCCGGTTTCCTTCGCGGCGCGGATCACGGCTTCGTCATCGAACGGCTTCATTGTGTGTAGGTTAATCACGCGCGTCTCGAACCCGAACTCCTTCTTCAGGATGTAGGCCGCCCGCATCGCTTCGGGAACCATCGGTCCGCAAGCAACGATCGTCAAGTCCTCATCCTCATTTTTGTACTCGGACGCCAGCACCGTTTCGAACGCATCGACGAAGTTCTCTGCCTCTTTCCGGAAGCGGATCACGTTCGCCTTGCCGAATACGAATGGCGACTTATCGTTCGTCACGATCGGCGTCGCTTCACGCGCAAACCGGATGTACTTTGGGCCAACATGTTCCAACAGCAGATAGCCGGTCGCCCGCTTCGTCTCTACCGAGTCGCACGGCACAACCACCGACATATTCGGCAGTGCGCACATCGCGAACAGGTCTTCCAGCGCCTGGTGAGTCGCGCCATCTGGACCGACAGAAACGCCGCCGTGCGCGCCGGCAACCATTACGTTAAAGTTCCCGTAGCAGACCGACACGCGAAGCTGATCGAGGTTGCGCGCCGCCGCAAATGTTCCGTATGTTCCGAATACGGCGATCTTCCCTTCTTTCGCCAGTCCTGCTGCCGCGGCGGTCGCCGACTGCTCGGCGATGCCCATGCTCAGCCAGCGGTTCTTGCGTTCGG
The DNA here is from genome assembly GCA_035561515.1 of Terriglobales bacterium. Lineage (NCBI taxonomy): Bacteria > Pseudomonadati > Acidobacteriota > Terriglobia > Terriglobales > Terriglobales bacterium. The sequence goes on from DATMXP010000024.1 coordinate 198,183, forward strand.
GATTCTTGCTGTAGAACTCACTTATGGTGATGGAACCGGAGATGTCGAGACCCAGGCAGACGATACGGTCGTCGTCGCCGTTCTCGGCGAGCGACTGGCCAAAGCCCATACGCGTAGGCTTCATCGCTACTTTCATCGTCACGTTCTTGTTCCACCAATAATCGCGCGAGAACTTCGGCATCTTAGCGTCGAGCTTCTTGTCTACTTCCGCCTGATAAGCCTTCGCGTGCGCGAACAGTTCATCTACCGGGATCTTGCCGACCAGGTTCAGTTCCGTCAGGCTCTTTGTCAGTTCTTCCTGGTTCGGAGCCTTGCCGTGCCAGCCGGCGATATCCTCCATGAAGCTGACTCCCTTGCCCTTGATTGTGTCCGCGAGGATCACCGTCGGCTTGCCATTCGCGAGCGCCTTCGCCTGCTCGAGCGCGTCCACCACCTGCCTCATATCATGACCGTTGATCCGGATCACGTTCCAGCCGAACGCCTTGTACTTGTCGTCGAGCGGCTCAACGTTCATCACGTCGTGGACCTTGCCATCGATCTGGAGCCGGTTGCAGTCCACGATGCCGACAAGGTTGTCGAGTTTGTAGTGCGCCGCTTCCATCACGGCTTCCCAGATATTGCCTTCCTGCTGCTCGCCGTCGCCCATGATCACGAACGTTTTGTAGCTCTTCTTATTCAGTCGAGCGCCAAGGGCAATTCCCACGCCGACGCTCAAGCCCTGCCCGAGGGAACCGCTGGAGACTTCCGCTCCCGGAATCTTTAACCAGTGGGGATGTCCCTGGAACGGAGAGGACAGTTTGCGCAGCAACGCGACATCCTTCTTGTCGCACGCACCCGCAAACGCCAGCCCGATGTAAAGGCTCGGAGCCTTGTGTCCAGTGGACCAGATGATGCGGTCACGCCCTTCCCAGAGCGCATCTTTCGGATCCAGGTCGGCTACCCGCAGGTACAACGCGGCGGTGATGTCCATGATGGACAGCGTCCCACCGGCATGACCCGATCCGGCTGCGCACAGGCATACGAGATCGTAGCCACGCATCAGGTTCGCCTGTTCTTTCAGTTCCTCAATCGTGTATTGCCGGATCGTTTGTCCGGTTTTGGAGTCCTTCAATGCCATGACGTCTCCTCGCGGTCCACTGCCAAACTGGGGATAAGTAACCGCCTTGTTTATCACGGGGATGGACACAAGTCGGGTGCGCACGTCACAAGTGGGTGTGACGTGTTGGCACAAACGGAAAGGGCACGCCCGAAAGCGTGCCCTGGTAAGGAGTTGCGGCTATAGTTCGAGTTCGGCCTTCAGAAGGTCCTTCCCCTCTGCCGGACTGACCTTGAATCCCAACCTCTTAAAGATAGCCAGCATGTCTTCGTTCTCAGACAGGATGCTCGCAACCACGCGCTTGCCACCTTCCTTACGGGCGATCTCGATGCCGCGCTTTACGAGTTCGGTACCGAGTCCGAGGTGCTGTGCTTCGTCGATGACGACAACCATCGTCTCGTAATCCTCGGTGCCATGCAGGTGATGCAGGCGCCCGACAGCGAGGATTTCACCAACACCCGATTTTGGATCACGCTGCTCGGCTACCAAGGCCATTTCGCGGTCATAGTCGACGAAGCAGATTCGCGTCAAACGCTCGTGTGCTGTGCGCTGCGACAGCTTCAGCGGAGCGAAGTAGCGCATCAGCACCGTGCGATCCGACAGCTTCTCGTGAAACTTGATGATGGTCGGCTCGTCTTCCGGACGAATCGGCCGGATCGTGACCGGCTTGTTGTTCTTCATCGTCCATTCGCTGACGTACTGGATTGGATACGGACGAATGGCAGGTTTCGGAAGATCCGATTCCGTCGACTTCGGGTCATGCAATACGACGCGAGCGTCCAGCGCGATCAGGTTGTCGGGCGAAGCCAGCAACGGGTTAATGTCGAGTTCCTTGATCCAGGACTGCTCCACCACGAGGTAGCTGAAGCGCACGAGCAGGTCTTCGAGCGCCGCGATATCCACCGGCTTGCGCCCGCGAACACCCTTCAGTGCCGTGAAGATCTTCGTTTGCTCGATCATGCGCTTTGCCAACGTCGAGTTCAGAGGAGGCAGAGCCAGCGCGCGGTCCTTGAACACTTCGACCAGTTGTCCACCGGTTCCGAACAGCAACACCGGACCAAACTGCGGATCGATGCTGCTGCCGATGATCACTTCGTAACCATCCAGCTTGATCATCGGTTGAACGGTGACGCCCTGGAAGTGCTGGGCACCAACCTTCTCGGTTACCGACTTCTTGATCGCGTTGAACGACTGGCGAACGCCATCGGCATTGCGGATATTGAGCTGAACCCCGCCGACATCGGTCTTGTGAGTGATCGTTTCGGAGAACAGCTTCAGCACAACCGGGAAGCCGAACTTCTCAGCCGTCTTGATGGCTTCGTCTTCGGTCGTAGCTATCTTGGTCGGAACCGTCGGGATGCCATAAGCTGCGAGCAGTTCTTTCGACTCGAACTCAGTCAGGATCGTGCGACCCGACTTGCGAACTTCATCAATGATCTGCTTCGCCTTCGCACGATCCGGAGCAGCGGCATCGCCATCGGTGCGAAGCGTCGGGGTTTCATACAGCGCGCGCAGGTTATAGCTGTACTTCCACATGTAGTTGAACATGCGTGCTGCTGTATCGGGGAATGCAAACGTCGGAATGCCGGCCTGGTTGAGAATCTCCTCGCCCGCGGCGACTTCCGCTCCGCCCATCCAGCTTGCCAAAACCGGCTTGCCGAGCGAATTCGCATAAGGCTTGAGCTGTTCGGCGATCTGCGTCGGGTTCGTCATGCCCTGTGGCGTAAGAATCACGAGCATTCCGTCGATTGCTGGATCCTTTGCGGCGATTTCGAGCGATGTCGAATAGCGCTCCGGTTCCGCGTCGCCGAGGATGTCGACTGGATTGTTATGGCTCCAGTGCGGCGGCAGAAAATCGTCAAATGCGTTCATCGTTGCCGGGGAAAGATCGGCAACATGACCTTCGCCCGTAACAAGAGCGTCGGTCGCTAGCACGCCAGGGCCGCCGGCATTCGTAACCATGCAAAGCCTTGGACCTTGTGGCAGGGGCTGACGAGCCAGAACTTCCGACATGTAGAACAGGTCGGAGATGTTCTGAACGCGCAGAACACCGCTGCGTTTGAAAGCAGCGTCCAGGACCTCGTCGGAGCCAGTCAACGAACCTGTATGCGAAGCAGCGGCCTTGGCCGCGGCGGCGGTGCGTCCGGGCTTAATCACGAGGATCGGTTTAGTAAGAGAAATTTCGCGGGCGGCGGAGAGGAACGAGCGTGCATCGCCGACCGATTCCATGTAGACGATGATGCTCTTCGTCCGCGGGTCATCGCCAAAGTAGTCAATCAGGTCGCCCCAGCCCACATCGAGCATCGATCCGGTGGAAACGAAAGCGCTGAACCCGACGTTCTCGCGCAAGCTCCAGTCAAGAATTGCGGTGCAGAGTGCACCGGATTGAGAGATGAAAGCAACGTTCCCGGGGCGCGCTGCATGGCGAGCGAAGGTTGCGTTCATTCCGGTGATCGGGTTCATCACGCCAAGGCAGTTCGGTCCGATGATGCGCATCTTGCCGCCGGCAATGGTCTTGGCGATCTGGCGCTCGAGTTCCTTACCTTCTTCGCCGTGTTCCTTGAAACCGGCCGAAATGATGATGGCCGCCGGGACGCCGTTTGCCACGCACTCCTGAATCAGGCCAGGGGCTGTTGGAGCGGGAGTCGTAATCACGACCAGGTCTGGCCGTTCGGGCAGCGACGCAACGTCCTTGTAAGCCTTAACGCCCAGGATGCTGGGACGCTTTGGATTGACCGGATACACGGTTCCGCCGAACGGCGTGCTGAGGAGATTCCACAGGACATTGCGGCCTACGCTTCCCTCTCGTTCGCTGGCGCCGATCAGGGCAATGCTGCGGGGATTGAAGATGTCGTCAAGAGGATGGCGTTCCGACCGAAGCAAATCGTGCGCGGGATCGATAATCAGCTTGCCGGACGGGTATGCCTTTGCGGCGGGATTTTTCACAAAACTCGCTTCCATGTATAAGGACCTCGCTCCTATAAATTATGAACCTTTTAGAGTCCGATTTTCGGACGAATTCCCGCCATGACTCCCATCACCCGGAAACGTGAGATTCGGCAGCAACGCTGAACAGAGGCGTTGGAATCAGGCATTGGTTGTGGGAATTCCGCCCAGCACATGAGTCGCGGCCGCACCCTTCTTTTCGGAAGATGCTATGTCGGCGATGGTGGTTCCCTGCAGGAACTCCATATAAGCCTTGCGGATCTCGTGCCATTTCTGGTGTGCCGTGCATGAATCGGTTTCGGAACAGTCGTCTCTCTCGCCCAAGATGCAGGGCTGCGGTGTCTGCATCTGGTCAAAGAGTTGGACGATCTCGATGAGCTTGATTTCGTCGGGTGGACGGACCAGCCAATATCCGCCGCGGCTGCCACGTGCGGTGCCCAGTACTCCGGCGTTCTTAAGCGACAGCAGGATCTTGGCCAGGTAGTTCGGCGGGATATCCGCCTTGCTGGCCAAGTCTTTGCCAAGCATCGAGTGGCTTTTGCGCTGTCTCGCCAGTTGAGCCAGCGCTCGTAATGCGTATTGGGACGTTACCGAGAGCATTTCTTGACCTGCGGATGTTCAACTCCATATTCATCTTGGCGAAGAGAAAACACCTGTGATTTTCGTCACAAAAATCAGTGATATTCCATAAGTAAGGGTTTCTTCGTTACACTATTTATTTGCGGCACGAACTTCGGCTGGCATTTAGGCGGATCACTCACAAGTACTTGATTTTCAGAGACATCAGGCCTGAGTCGGAAGCTGGTACGCCGTATCTATATACCTATGGCCTCACATATACAGGACTACTCGACCACTGCCGTTCAAAACGGCGGCGATATGCAGGAACGAGAACGGGTTTTTGATGCCTTCCGGCGCTGGGGATATCTGCAGGCCAATCTCGATCCCTTGGGACACTCCCTAAAGCCGGTTCCGCTTCCCGAGTTGGAACTCTCGGGTCCGTTTGCCGATGAGGCCCGCCGTGTTTACGCCGGAACTATCGGGGCCGAGTTCATGCACATTCTCGACCCCGAGAAGCGGAAGTTCATCCAAGACCGCCTGGAAGGCGAACCAGCCCCGGTTGACCAGCAGCACATCCTCGAGAAGCTGATTCAGGCCGACGAGTTCGAGCAGGTAATCCAGTCGCGCTATCTCGGAACAAAGCGCTTCTCTGGGGAAGGTGTCTCGGCACAGATTCCGTTGATTGACGAGATCCTGCACTGCGCCGCCGAGCGCGAATGCAAACAAGTGGTGCTCGCCATGAGCCATCGCGGACGGCTCACGGTCATTGTCAACAACATGGGACGCGATGCGTCGGAAATCTTCGCCAAGTTCGAAGATGTGGATCCCCGTTCGGTCCTCGGCGGTGGAGACGTGAAGTACCACCTTGGCGCAACCGGTATGTTCACCGGACGCAACGGCAACCAGGTGAAGATCCACCTTGTATCGAATCCGAGCCACCTGGAAGCAGTGGGGCCGGTGGCGATTGGACGTACGCGCGCGAAGCAGGCTCACTTCGGCGAAGGAGGAGTTGATCGCGTATTCCCGGTGATCATCCACGGCGATTCGGCGTTCGCGGGACAAGGCATGGTAGCCGAGACGCTCGGCTTCGCGAACGTGAAAGCTTATACCGTCGGCGGCACTATCCATGTATTGGCAAACAACCTGATCGGATTTACCACAGAGCCCTTCGAGTACAACAGCTCGCGTTTCTCCACTGATCTTGCCAAGCGACTGCCGGTGCCCATCTTCCACGTGAACGCCGAAGATCCGGATGCGGTGATACGAATTGCAAAGCTGGCGGTCGAGTATCGCTACAAGTTCCATAACGACGTTGTCATCGACCTGATCGGGTATCGTCGTCACGGTCACTCGGAAGTGGACGATCCGACGATCACGCAGCCGGTGCGTTACGCCAAGATCAAAGACCACCCTCCGTTGTCGGAGATTTACGCGAAGCAGATTGGCGTCGACCCGAAGCCACTCGCCGACCGAATTCGCGCCGGGTACCAGGACGCGCAGACCCGTGCTAAGCAGTTGAAGAAGATGCCGGTGCTGGCGACTCATCCAGCGTATTGGGACCGCTACCAAGGCGGCCTTTACAACCCGGATTACGAAGTTGAAACAGCGATTACGCCGGACCAGGTGGCGCACATCACCAAGGTCGTAACCGTCCCGCCATCTAACGTTAGCGTTCATCCGAAAATTCAAAAGTTGCTCGAACAGCGGGCGGAAATGAGTGCGGGTAAACGCCCGCTCGACTATGGTATGGCAGAGGCGCTGGCATTTGGCTCACTGCTGATGCAGGGTATTCACGTTCGACTCAGCGGACAGGATACTCAGCGCGGTACGTTTAATCAGCGCCACGATGTGCTGGTCGACGTGAATGACGAGCGCGAGTACTTCCCGCTTCAACACCTGGCTCCCGACCAGGCAAAGTTCGAGATCTACAACTCGACCCTTTCGGAGGCGGCCGTGCTCGGGTTTGAGTACGGATACAGCCGCGACTATCCGGAAGCGTTTGTCGGGTGGGAGGCGCAGTTCGGTGACTTCGCGAACGGCGCCCAGATAATCATCGACCAATTTGTAGTGGCAGGTGAAGACAAGTGGGGCTTGCTCAGCGGCCTCGTCATGCTGCTTCCCCATGGCTATGAAGGCCAGGGACCGGAGCACTCGAGCGCACGCATCGAGCGGTATTTGCAGTTGTGCGCACGCGACAATATCCAGGTGTGCCAGCCTTCGACGGCAGCCCAATACTTCCACCTGTTGCGCCGGCAAGTATTGCGCACATGGCGGAAACCGCTGATCTGCTTTACTCCGAAGAGCATGCTGCGGCATCCGGACGCAAGTTCTCCGATTTCGGAGATCACCAGTGGACGTTTCCAGCCGATTATTCCGGATATCGATGTCCAGGATGCAAAACGTATCGTGGTGTGCACCGGAAAAATCGGACGCGAAATCCGGATGGAGCGTAAGAAGCGCAAGAACACCGATACCGCGGTCATCTTCGTGGAGCAACTGTATCCGCTAGCTGAAGGCGAGTTGAGGGCGGCCTTGAACGCGCATCCAAACGCAACGGAGATTGTGTGGGTACAGGAAGAGCCGGCCAATATGGGCGCGCTGTATTACATGATTCCGCGTCTGAAGCGGCTGTCCGGCGGTCGTCCGGTGCTCTCGGTAAAGCGCTCGGCCAGTGCGACCCCGTCGACGGGTTCGGCCAAAGCGCATGAGATGGAGCAGCGCACGCTGATTGATTTGGCGCTCGGCGGAAAGTAAGTCCTGAGGCACGGAGTCAGAAGATTCCGTGCCTTGTTCCTCCCGACCGAAAATTCGTCCCGCCGACGACAACTTTCTGAGCCTCGCCTACAATTGCGACATCCGTATAAATCTGTAGTTGCTCAGTTCCACTGAAGAACCCATGGAAAGAACCCTTCGACTACGCACGGCAATTGCGTTTCTGCTGTTTTCCCTTCTTATTTCTCCAATTTTTGGTCGTGAGCCATTACCGCTGGAAAACGGAAAGTCCGGCCTGGAACTGGCGCTTCGCAAACTTCGAACCACCGCACGCCTAATGCACACCGCCGCTCATCCCGACGATGAAGACGGAGGCATGCTGACTTTACAGTCTCGTGGGCACGGCGTTGTAGCGGTACAGATGACGCTCACCCGCGGCGAAGGCGGACAGAACGCCGTCGGCAAGGAACTCGGCGACGAACTCGGCATGCTGCGGACGCTGGAACTGCTGGAAGCGGATCGTTACTACGGCGTGGAACAGAGATTCAGCCGGGTGGCAGACTTTGGGTTTTCGAAGTCAGCGGAAGAGACGCTTACGAAGTGGGATGCGCGCAACACGGCACTGGCCGATATTGTGAGGGTGATCCGTACGTTTCGACCCGAGGTGGTGATCAGCCGGTTTATAGGCGATCCGTCGGATGGGCACGGGCAACATCAGGCGTCCGGGATCCTGACTCGCGACGCATTTCGCGCGGCGGGAGATCCGACGAAGTTTCCGGAGCAGATCAAGGAAGGCTTGCAGCCATACCAACCAAAGAAGTTGTATGTGCGTGCGCGTGGCGACGATTGGAATGTGGAGCTCGACGTCAACAGCCAGGACCCGGCATTAGGTGCGTCTTACGTGGCGTTTGGCTGGAAGGGACTGAAGCATCAGTTGTCGCAGGGTTCGGCAAACTGGCAGATGCCGACACGCATGTGGACAAGTCACTACAAGCTCGCCGACACAACCATTCCCAACTACAAACCGGGACGGGAGAAAGATTTCTTCGACGGAATTGACACCGGCCTAATGGCGCTGGCGAGCATAGCGCCGCAGGCTGAGTCGCTGAAGGCCGGAGTGCAGCAATTGGATGGATACGTGGCTCAAGCCACGAAGGTTGCGGACGCGAATCCCAAGTCGGCGGCGGAACCGTTGCTGCGCGGATTTGCGAAGACGCAGGAATTGATCGCCGCAGTGAAGAAGTTGCCAATCTCCGGCGAGCAGATGGAAACCCTCATCGTTGCGCTGGAGACGAAACGCGATCAGTTCCGCGATGCGGCTAACCTGGCTTTGGGCGTGACTCTGAAGGCGGTGGCGGAACTCCCCGCGATGAACGACGTGAAAGATCCGGCGGCGCAGTTATGGCTGGCTGCAACTCCGGAGAGCCAGTTCACACTTCGGCTGACGAGCACGGGAATGTCGCAGTTCACACCCGCGATCACGTTTCCACCTGGTGCGGTGACGCAATCGTCGTGGCGAGGGAATGTGGCGACGGTCAGCCTGTCGAGAACAGCGCCGTACACGCGGCAGTACTGGTATCGCGATGATCCGGAGCGGGAGTCCATCTACAAGATCAGCGATCCGGAGTTTGAAACGCTTCCGTTGACTCCGTGGCCGTTTGCGGCAAAGGCAACGTATCGCTACAAAGGGCTTGAAGGTGAAGTGACCACGACGGTGGAGGTCGCACAACCGAAGGAGCATCCGCTGATCATCGGGCCGGAGTTGTCGGTGGCGACGCCAAGTTGGACAGCTGTGCGTTCCGTTGGGGCAAGTGATTGGACAAGCATTCCAATCACACTCAAATCAAACGAACGGGTGACCAACGACTCGCCAGTTCCTCACGTCCGACTATCGGTCCCCGAAGGCTGGAAGACGAATACGCCGCGTGACTACGGCGAGTTAAGTACGTCGGGAAAAGAAATGCATGTGAAGGGCGCTGCCTTCCAGCCCGCCAATTCGCACGAACAACGGGCGGCAGCGACCGCAATCGCCGATTTGGGAAAGCAGCAATTTGAAGTCGGGTACTCGCCCGTCAGCCGCGACGATCTCGGCACGGCTTACTACTTCCGGAAAGCCACTCAGCCAGTCAGCATTGTTGATGTAAAGGTTCCGCAGGGACTAAAAGTCGGATACATCATGGGCGTCGGCGACGATATCCCCGATGTGTTGCGGTCGATCGGTGTAAATGTGACGGTCATCTCGCCGGAAGAGTTGAAGTCTGGCGACCTATCGAAGTATGGAACCATTGTGCTCGGCATTCGCGCACATGAGGCGCGTGAGGATCTGCGGCAGTACAACCAGCGTCTGCTCGACTTTGCGCAGAATGGCGGTACGCTGATGGTGCAGTATGTGTACCAGACGCAGCAATTCAATGACGGCAAGTTCGCGCCGTATCCGCTGAACATCAGTCGCAACAACAAGGATCGCGTCACGGTAGAGGAAGCACCGGTAGAGATACTTGCGCAGGATAGTCCGGCTTTCCAGTCGCCGAACAAGATCTCCCAGAAGGACTTCGACGGATGGGTGCAGGAACGCGCGCTTTACTGCCCGACGGAGTGGGACAGCCATTACCAGCCGCTGCTCTCGAGCAATGATCCGGGAGATCCGCCCGAGAAGGGCGGGTTGTTAGTAGCTAAATACGGTAAGGGCACGTACATCTTCAACGCTTGGTCGTTCTTCCGGCAGCTTCCGGCCGGGGTACCGGGAGCCATCCGGTTATACGTGAACTTGCTGAGCCTCGGACACCAGTAGTCCTATCGCACAACTTAAGGGAGCGTCTTGATCACGAACGAAAAGACTACCTCTGGCGACAATAAGTTAGTCCGCGGGCTCGGGCTCGGTTCTGCCACTACGCTGAACATGATCGACATGATCGGCGTCGGCCCGTTTATCACGATACCCCTGATTGTGACCGCGATGGGCGGTCCGCAGGCGATGCTGGGCTGGATCTTCGGCGCGCTGCTGTCGATTTGTGACGGGCTGGTCTGGGCTGAGTTGGGCGCGTCGATGCCGGGTTCGGGCGGATCGTACAGGTACCTGAAAGACATTTACGGCCCTCAGAAGCTCGGCCGAATGATGTCGTTCCTGTTCATCTGGCAGCTTTCGTTCAGCGCGCCCCTGTCGATTGCGTCGGGATGCGTAGGGCTGGCGCGATATGCCGCATATATCTGGCCGTCGCTCGATCACGAGTATTTCGCGAGAAAGTTCCTCGTTGGTCCGCTTGAAATAAATGTGCTCGCCAATGGAGGAACGATCGTTGCGATCAGTGTCTGCCTGCTCGCCCTATTTCTCCTATACCGGCAGATCACGGCAATCGGGAAGCTGTCGAAGTTGCTTGCTGTCGGCGTGCTAGGGACGATTGCATGGGTCATCTTCGCGGGGCTGACGAACTTCGACAAGGCAAAAGCCTTCTCGTTCCCGCCCGATGCGTTTGTGCTCGACGAGCGTTTCTTTCTCGGCCTTGGAGCGGCAATGCTCGTTGCCGTGTACGACTACTGGGGTTATTACAACGTCTGCTTCTTTGGCGATGAGGTAAAAGACCCAGCACGCAACATACCGCGAGCGGTGATTTATTCGATCCTTGCCGTAGCTTCCATTTATCTCGTGATGAACATCTCGATTTTGGGGGTGATTCCATGGCAGGAGCTGGTTTCGGCGGCGAAGACAGATTCGCGATTCTACGTGGCATCGACACTGATGCAACGAGTCTACGGTGACTTCGCAGGAAAGGTAGTCTCCGTCCTGATCATGTGGACCGCATTCGCAAGCGTGTTTTCCCTGCTTCTCGGGTACTCGCGGGTACCGTATGCAGCGTCCAAGGACGGCAACTACTTCAAAGTATTTTCGAAAATCCACCAACGTTTTCGTTTCCCGCACGTCTCATTATTGGCGCTGGGCGGGGTGGCCATTCTTTTCTGTTTTCTGAGACTGGCGGATCTGATTGCAGCGCTGGTAGTCATCCGCATCATGGTGCAGTTCCTATTCCAGTGCGTAGGTCTGATCGTGCTGCGGCAAAGGCGCCCGGAAATGGATCGGCCATTTCGGATGTGGCTGTATCCGGTTCCGGCACTGATCGCAGCAGGTGGATTTGTGTACATATTGTTCCAGCGGGCCAACGCAGCGAAAGAGATCAAGTACGGAATTGTCATCATCATCGTTGGACTGGCGATTTACCTGGTGCGGAGCTTCAAACGGCGCGAGTGGCCGTTCCTGAAAGAATCCGTGGAGCATGGCAGATAGCGGCACTCCATTAAGTGGGATCACAATAAAAGCACCCGTGTCGGCGATCGGTCCGTTGCGGGAGCCCCTGTTCCGCGCGTTGTGGCTGGCGGCGGTGGTGTCCTACACCGGCGCATGGATGCAGAACGTCGGCACCGGATGGCTGATGGCGTCGCTGACGAACTCACCCGTCATGGTAGGACTCGTTCAAGCGGCTATCGCCGCACCGGTGTTCCTGGTGTCGATCTTTGCAGGAGCGTTGGCCGACATGATGGATCGCCGGCGCCTACTTCTACTCACACAAAGCTGGATGGTACTGGCCGCCCTGTCGCTGGGGCTGCTCACGCACTTCGGCATGATCACCCCGATGCTGTTGCTGATTTTCACGTTCCTGATGGGACTCGGCAACGTGATGAACGATCCGGCGTGGCAGGCGATCACGCACGAAATCGTTTCGGACGAGAACTTCCCCTCGGCGGTAGCTTTGAACTCCGCAGGCTTCAATGTCGCCCGTGCCGTGGGGCCAGCGATTGGCGGAATCGTTATAGCCGTCTGGGGTGCGGCGGCGGTCTTCCTGCTGAATGCTGCGTCGTTTTTCGGTGTCATCCTTGTGCTGTACGGATGGAAGCGGCGTCCGCATGAATACCCTGTTCCCGCCAGTAGCGTGAAGGCGGCGATAAGGGCTGGGTTCAGCTTCGCGCTGCAGTCAAAAGGCATGCAGTCTGTGTTGATACGGACTGCGGTTTTCAGCGTGTCGGCCAGCGCGCTGTGGGCGATGCTGCCCCTGATTGCGCAGTGTTATGGCTCGATCGGATTCGGAACCATGGTGGCGGCCTTTGGCCTTGGTGCTCTCTTGGGAGCGGGACTGCTTCCGCAGCTACGGCGCTCGTTTACGGTAAACACGATTGTGGGTGCTGCGACCCTCATGTACGCTGCCGCTACCGCCGCCACAGGTTATATCCACGAATTTAACTCGCATTGCACACTGATGGTGATCGGCGGAGCGGGGTGGATCATTATCGTTGCCAGCCTCAACGTCTCAGCCCAGCTTTGTTCTCCAACGTGGCTTAAGGCTCGTACACTTTCGATGTACCTGATCGTTCTTCAGGGCGGCATGGCACTGGGCAGCACCTTCTGGGGGACCCTGGCCGAGCGCATCAGCATAAACACTTCGTTGTCGGTAGCGGGAATTGCCCTCGTGCTGGGGCTGCTGGTGAGCCGGAATCATCGACTCGGCGCCGATCAGCAAGAAATGCCACACGCCCCGGTCGTGAGTTGAAATTCATTTCTTTTGTCCGACGGGATTTTTCGAAACAGGAGAGAGCGATATGAAGAGAGTTGTTCTGACTGTAATGCTGCTCTGTTGCGCCATGGCGTTTGCGCAACAGCAACCTCCCAAACCTCCGGCACACGGCGGAGAAGTGCTAGACCGCCAGTTGAAGTTGATCGAGAGCGAATTCGTTCCTGCCGCGGAAGCGATGCCCGCCGACAAGTATGATTTCGCCCCGACACAGGGTGAATTCAAGGGCGTCCGTACATTTGCGAAGCAGGTGAAGCACGTCGCCGCCACGAACTACAACATCGCTGCTGGACTGCTCGGCGAGAAACCACCTGTCGATCTGGGTAAGGGAGAAGATGGCCCTGAGAACTTGAAGTCAAAGGAAGAGATCGTAAAATTCCTGAAGGACTCGTTCGCCTATGCTCATAAGGCGGTCGGCACTATCAACGAGAAGAACCTGGTGGAGATGATCCCGGGCCCATTCGGTGGAAAAAGCAGCCGTATGGCAGCAGCCAACATCATGATCTGGCATAGCTTCGATCATTATGGGCAGATGGCCGTCTATCTTCGGATGAACAGCATCATTCCTCCGGCAAGCCGCCAGCAGCAGTAAAGGAGAATTAATTGGGGTTGCGAGCGATCTTTTTTGACGCGGGGAACACGCTGGTGTTCCCCGACCACCAACGGACGCTCGCACCTCTTCTCGCGCGCGGATACCGCTTCGGCGAAGACCAGCTGTTTGCCGCCGAGCGTGCAGCGCGCAAATATCGCGATTCCCTTCCCACTTCTGAACTTTCCTCGAACACTGACAAGCAATACTGGGTGATCTATTTCCGCGAACTACTGGGCATGAAAGCCGAGGAATCGTTAATCGCTGAGTTGGTTGAACTCTCCCGGACTTCCGGGAATTGGAAGCGCGTAATTCCCGGCACGCGCGATGTTCTGCTTCGCCTGAAGCAACGATTTCAAGTCGCGGTCATCAGCAACTCCGACGGACATATGGCTGACCTGCTGCGACAGGTAGGTCTCGGAGATTGCTTTGATTCGGTAACGGATTCGTCGATCGTAGGTTTTCAGAAGCCGCACCCCGGGATATTCCAGGCCGCGTTGAAGCAGGCCCGAGTCGAGGCCGCGGAAAGCATGTATGTCGGGGATATCTACTCGATTGACTACCTGGGCGCCACAGCGGTTGGAATGCAGGCAATTCTGATGGACCTGTTCGGGACGTACACCAATAACGGCGTACCGCGAGTGGGAAGCCTGGAAGAACTGGAACAGGTACTTACGCATCAGCGGTAGCGCGGTCCTGCCGATAACGCCACACCAGAAACGCCACACAGCCGATCATTCCGATCCAGCCGAGGGTCCTGACATAGTGGGCGATCTGAGTATCGCGGTCTAGGACTCCGAGGCGCGAAAAGATGTTGTACCAGTCGTGCATATTCTCGTCGCCCTCTCCACCTCCGATGGCAACGAGCGGCAACGCCTGAGCGCGGGCATCGGCCATATACGTGGCCGTGTACAACAAATTTTCGAAAAAGAAGAACAACGCAAAGACAAATGCGGTGGTCTGGCGATGGAAGAAGAAGTAAGACGCTAACGCAAACGGCACGAGCCACTGAAGAATGGTCCCGCCCCACACGGCCGGCACTTCGCCTAAGTATCCGAATAAGGGATGCCCGCCCTCATGGATCACCAAATTGACGAAATCGATGAAGAGAAACTCGCCGTTTTTGGAAGCGGCGTAAAGCAAGAAGAGAACGTAGAAGAGACTCCATCCAATGACAGCGGTCATAGAAACGGGTCTCCACGGATGGTCTTCGAAGTACTCGCGCATTTCCGGGAGCATCGGCGAAAGAATAGTACCGACTCGAGCCGCAAACCAAGAGACGATTCAGGTACGGGTCAGGAGCGATCCTTGATGGAAAGAATCATCGTTCCCTCCGTACAGACCTGGCCGAAAAATCTCAGTAACGGGTTCGATCGTATGGCGCCCACGACCACCTTCGCGGCAAGTCCTTTGTTGGAGGTGTCCATCATTTGAAAACGATCGAGGGATCGGAATCCCTTTTTTGCCAGATAGGACTGTAGCTCGTAAAACGAAAACCAGTTCACAGCGGGATACAGAGCATAATTCGCCAGTTCCGGCCGCGTAGTGACGGCTGCCTTCTCGTAACGGCGCTTCCACTTCCCGGGGTACCAGCTATAGAGCGGCAAAGTGAACTCCTGCTGCTTGGGACACAAGCAGTTGCTGGTGGTCATATAGAGTATGCCGCCGGGTTTCACGACGCGCGCAAACTCGTTGACGCAGCTTTGCCAATCAGCGACGTGCTCGATCAGTTCGAGAGCGATACAGATGTCCATCGACTCGTCGGCCCAGGGAAGTTTGGTAGCTGTCCCAACCTGGAAGTCGACCTTGAAACCACGCTCAGCAGCACGCTTGCGTCCCAACTCCAACAGAGGTTCGTTCACGTCCAGGGCGTGGACGACGTGCCCGACCTCTGCCCAAACGAGGCTCTGGGTTCCGGCGCCGCAACCGACGTCGGCCATTTGAAGCTGCTGCGTGACAGGCCTGCCTTTGCCATAGATACGGAGCACGGTGTCGCGCACTCGGGAGAAGCGTCCGTACGCTTCCACCGTCTGGCTCTCTTTTGCGTAGTAGTCGTAAAAATTCTTATGACTGGCGTGATCAAACCCGGAACCCGTAGTTGTGGCTTCAATCCTGGTTCCGTTGGTTTCTACTGTCTTGTTCTCGCTCTGCAAATGTGCCCTCGCGACTGTAATACGCCAGAAGAAGATATCTCAGGCTGGCAGTCAATCCCCACGTATATTGTGATTCTAATTTGCCGTCCCCGGGGCAGCAATCGCACCAAAGGCCGTTCAGGTAGTAAATACCTTAGAAAACCCGGCAAACTTACTCAACCACCACTTCCCGCAAGCGCGCAGCCGCGGTTTCTGAACTTACCGGAGTGAAATACACCTCCTTGAAGGTGTATGACTTCGATTTTCCGGGCAAGATGGGCAATATCTCAAGGTGCCAGTGGTAATCATCGTCAATGGTCTTCCAGTAACCTAGAACCGCACTCTTGTGCAGAGTGTTCGGCGACGTATGGAGTACCAGGTGGAATGAATCCGAGATTCCAAGCACCCGCCGCAGCGTTCTCCGCAATAGGGCCGCGAGATCCTTCACCGACGACTGGCGCGAGGTAATGCCGCGCTCGAACGAGGCCTCATGCGTCCTCGGCATAATCCAGACCTCATAGGGAACCCGGGGAGCATACGGGCAAAGGCTTACGAAATCACCACGCACCTCTACGATCCGCAGAGCCTGACGCTGTTCCTGGGCAAGAATGTCGCAGAAGACACAGCGCTCCTTCTGCTGGAAATATTCCTTGCCTGACCGCAGTTCGTACAGAATTCGTCGTGGCACAAAAGTAGTTGCCGTTATCTCCGAGACGGGGTGTTCGAAGTCTTGTCCGGCGTCCTGGCCGTAATTCTTGTACGCGGTGACGTACTTAAAACGGCGGTCGCGCTTCAGGTCATTAATGCGGCTGGCGATCAGTTGTAGATACTGCTCAATCTGCGCATCGCTCGCTTGCCACAACTGAACATCATGCTTGGGATTCTCGACCAGTATCTCGTGCGCGCCGACTGACTGCATCTTGTCGTAAAGCCCCTCGCCGATCCTTTGCGAATCGCCCTCAACGTGAAAGATAGGCTTTGGATGCACCACCGCTCGGGCTGACCACGGGTTTCCATCCAGTCCCGGCTGAGAGGAGATCACCTGCGTGGGGACCTTACTTTCAGCACAAAAACGACAGCCTCTTTCGTCCTTAGGAACAACGGCAGGATCGTCGCCCGTGATTACCCACGAGCGCGTAATAGGATCTTTGCGGAGTTGCATGATGCACAAGGAAAACACTTGCTGTGGTCCTCAGTCAACGTGTTCTCGTGCTTAGCCGCCACGGTACTCGTTCCACAGGCTGGCTTGTTATAATCCGCCCAGTTTTCTTTGCTGATGAGCGATCCTTCCACTCCTTCTTCATCCCCGGAGAACGCAGCTACTCCGTCGACACCTGCGCTGTCGCTCGACTCGGCGGGAACACCGCTTATGCGTCAGTACGCAGCGGTGAAGAAGCAGCATCCCAACGCGCTATTGTTCTTCCGGTTGGGTGACTTCTACGAGCTTTTCTTCGACGACGCGGTGGTCGCCTCGAAAGAACTTCAGATCACGTTAACCTCGCGCAACAAAGAAAAGGGAGTGGCAGTACCCATGTGCGGGGTTCCGTACCACGCGGCGGAAGGCTACATCGCCAAACTGATCCGCAAGGGCTTCAAGGTCGCGGTCTGTGAGCAGGTGGAGGACCCGAAGGTCGCAAAGAAGCTAGTACGCCGGGAAGTTACGCGCGTCGTTACCCCCGGAACCGCTGCCGACAGTGCACTTGGAGCGGAGGAAAACAACTTTCTAGCCGCCGTTTGCAGAGGGACATCGAAAGGAAGTGTGGTAGCAGGATTCGCTGCGCTCGACCTCTCCACGGGCGAATTCCGTGCAACAGAGTTCTCCGGGGACGACGCGGAAAAGCGCATATGGGACGAGCTTGAGCAACTAAAGCCACGCGAGGTGTTGTTCGCGAGTTCCCTGCCCTTGTTTGAGGTGGGCGTACGATCGGGCGCATCGGCACAGTTACCCTGGGCGCAAACGCCCCTTGAGGATTGGGTCTTCGCGCCTGACTACTCTATCCCGCTAGTCGAGAACCATTTCGGGGTACTGTCCCTGGAGGGATTTGGGCTGGCAGGAAAGTCGGCGGCAGCGACGGCAGCAGGTGCTGTTCTCCACTACGTTCGCTCCACCCAGCGCGGCACGCTCGAGCACGTGGACCGCATCGGGTTTTATGAACGGCAGCAATGCCTGGTGCTGGATGTAGTGACGGTCCGCAATCTGGAACTGGCAGAACCGCTCTTTGCGAGTTCCGGAGACGCGGTCACGCTGTTCCGTTGTCTCGACGCGACACTGACGCCCATGGGCAAGCGCCTGCTGCGCTCGTGGATGTTGCGGCCATCCATCGATCTCGCGGAAATCAACCAGCGGCTTGACGCGGTTCAGGAACTTACCGGAAACCTGATGCATCGCGAGGAACTGCGACGGGCGTTGGACGGGATCTTCGATATCGAGCGACTGCTGAGCCGCGTGACTCTTGAGACGGCCAATGCCCGCGATGTACTTGGGCTTGCCGCGTCACTAGCCAAGATTCCGCCGCTCCGTACGGTACTGGCGCGCTTCGTTAGCGAGCGGCTGAAGCTTCAATACGAATCCATAGACGACCTTTCCGACCTCCGGGATCGAATTCAGCGGACGATCGTTCCTGAGCCTCCGATCACGTTCGCCGACGGCGGAGTTATCGCCTCCGGCGTGGACGCCGCACTCGACGAGTTGCGCACGCTGTCACGCGACAGTAAGCAATATTTGGCCCAAGTGGAGGAACGCGAACGCCAGCGCACGGGAATTTCGTCCCTTAAGGTCAAGTTCAATTCCGTTTTCGGCTACTACATCGAGATTTCCAAGGCGAACCTGCATCTTGCATCGTCCGATTACGAGCGCAAGCAAACGCTGGTGAATGCCGAGCGTTTTACTACGCCGGAACTAAAGGAGTACGAGTCGAAGATCCTTGATGCGCAGGAGAAGATCGTGGAGATTGAGCGCCGGATCTTCACCGAACTGCGCACGGCCATCGCAGCGGAAGCGCGCCGGATTCGCCGAACTGCCATGGGGCTCGCCGAAGTGGACGTGCTCGCCTGCTTCGCGCACCTTGCGACGGTACGCAACTACTGCCGCCCAATTCTTGATGAGGGTGGCGACCTTGAGATCGTAGAAGGCCGGCATCCGGTGGTCGAGGTGCAGGAACTCGCAGGTGCCGAGCGGTTCGTCCCCAATGATCTATATCTGAATTCCACCACCCACAGCATCCTTGTGCTGACTGGGCCAAACATGGGCGGCAAGAGTACCTACCTTCGCCAGACTGCGCTGATCACGATCATGGCTCAGATGGGTTCTTTTGTGCCTGCACGCAAGGCACGCCTCGGAGTGGTTGACCGCATCTTTACGCGCATCGGCGCCAGTGACAACCTTGCCCGCGGTCGATCAACTTTCATGGTCGAGATGACTGAGACCGCCGCGATTTTGAACACCGCCACGGCGAGGTCCCTGATCCTGCTCGATGAAATCGGGCGCGGCACTGCTACATATGACGGTCTGGCGATCGCGTGGTCGGCAGTCGAGTATATCCACCAGCGGACGCGAGCAAAAACGTTGTTCGCCACTCACTACCACGAACTGACGGACCTGGCCGACCGCCTGTCAGGCGTGAAGAACTTCCACGTATCGGTGAAGGAGAGCGCCGGGGGAATCGTCTTCCTCCGGAAGGTGGAGCCCGGTCCGGCGGACAAAAGTTACGGCATCGAGGTTGCAAAGCTGGCAGGTCTGCCGGCCGCGGTTATCGAGCGAGCACGGGAGGTCCTCTCCGAGCACGAGGATGCCGAACGGCGTGCCTCTGAGCATCTAGCCAGCGAGCCTAGTGAACCGCGCTCACTTCAGCTGACGATGTTTACGCCGTTGTCACAGAAGATCGTCGACCGCTTGCGAGATACTGACGTGAACAATTTGACCCCGCTCGAGGCACTCAACCTGCTGAACGAGCTGAAAAAGCAAATCGGATGACCAAACTCGATCTCAGAAGACAAGTTGGACAGCTACTGATCATGGGCTTTGACGGAACAGAGATGTCGCCCAAGCTTCGTACCATGATCTCGACCCTGCAGCCGGGAGGCGTGATCCTGTTCCGCCGCAATATTGAACAGGCGCAGCAGACCTACGAGCTGGTTCGGGAATGCCGCAAGCTGACGAAGATCCCGGCCTATTTGTGCGTGGACCTGGAAGGCGGAACCGTTGATCGGCTGCGTGACCTTGTTGCTCCCGCTCCTGCCCTGGCCGATGTGGTCGCTTGTGGACAAAAGAGACTTGTCCGGAAGCATGGGAGGATCCTGGCGGATGAGTGCCGTGCGTTTGGGTTCAATGTGGATTTCGCTCCCGTGCTGGACTTACGCTTCGAAGCATCGAAGAGTGTCCTGACCACTCGTACGGTTTCCGCCGATCCTAAACAAACGATTCTCTATGCCCGCGAACTGCTGGCTGGATTGAAAGACGGTGGGGTGATCGGATGTGGTAAGCACTTCCCCGGTCTTGGCGAAGCGAATCTCGACACCCATCACGAACTGCCGTCCATCGATAAGCCGTGGAAGAAGCTATTGAACGAAGACCTGGTTCCGTACCGTCAGATGCGTAAGGAACTGCCTTTCGTAATGGTGGCGCATGTGGCGTATCCCGATGTCACCAAGGACAACACGCCTGCTTCGGTGTCGAAGAAGTGGATCACCGACATCCTGAAGAAGAAAATCGGCTACAAAGGCCTGGTCATCAGTGACGACCTTGAGATGGGCGGCGTGCAATCGGCCATGCCAATTGAGCAGGCCGCCGTCGAGACAATTCGCGCCGGGGCAGATATCTACCTTGTCTGCCACAACGAAGCGTTTGTCTGGAAGTGCTTTGAGGCTGTGCTTACGACCGCGGAGAAGGACAAGAAGTTCGCGAAGTTGGTAAGCGCGGCGGCCACGAAGGTCCTGAAGGCCAAGAGCAAACAGAAGAAGCAGTTAGCGGCAATGGCTAAGGCGCCCACACAGAAGACGATCGACCGGTTACGCCGGCAGATCTGGGAATTCACAGAGGAGATCCGCTTGGATGCTGCCGCGAAGGAGCAAGCATGATCGTAGCGGGCATTATGAGTGGGACTTCCGCCGACGGCATCAATGTTGCGATCGTTCGGCTTGAAGACCATGATTTCGAAACGAAGCTCGATTTCGTCCTACATAAAGAATTTCCGTTTCCAGCTAATGTACGCAAGTTCATCCTTTCGGTGATGAATGCCGAGGCCAAGGTGGCCGACCTGGCACGATTGAACGTTCTGCTAGGCGAACTTTACGCGGAAGCGTTCGCAAAGACGGCCAGTGAGGCGCAGGCTGGCGTGTCCGTGATCGGTTGTCACGGGCAAACGATCTACCATCAGGGAGAAAAGAAGAACTTTCTCGGTCGCCCAATCGCTGCAACCTGGCAAACGGGCGAAGGCGCCGTACTGGCAGCACGCACCGGAATCCCAGTGGTGTCCGACTTCCGCCAGGCCGACATGGCTGCCGGCGGAAAGGGCGCCCCGCTGGTCCCCTTCCTCGACTACATGCTGTACCGCCATCCGCAGCGCGGGCGTATTGTGCAGAACATTGGTGGCATTGCCAATCTCTCGGCAATACCCGCCGGAACGGGTGCCGGGTCGGGGCCTCGGCCGGAACGCGTCATCGCATTTGATACCGGTCCGGGGAACATGGTCATTGACGGCGTGATGGAGCGTCTATTCCACCGCCCGTTCGACGAAAACGGTAAGGTCGCTGCCAAAGGAACGATTCTCGAATCTGTCCTGAAGAAGCTGATGCGGGCTTCGTTTTTCCGGACCTCGCCACCCAAGACCGCCGGCCGCGAGGAGTTCGGCCGCGAGTACGTGGAACAGTTCGTCCGTGCGTGCGGCAAGGCCAAACGCGAGGATGTCGTCGCTACCGCGACCGCGTTAACTGCACGTACTATATCCGCAGCAATCCGCGATTTCCTGCCGATTTCACTCCATGACAGCCATGGGTACAAGGACATGATCGTTTCCGGAGGAGGAAGCCGGAACTGCACACTCGTCCAAATGTTGAGGGAATTGCTCCCCGAACTGGAAATCAAGACGTCAGATGCTTACGGCCTTCCGTCCGAAGCCAAGGAGGCAGTCGCTTTTGCCGTGCTGGCCTATCAAACCTGGCACCGGGCGCCGTCGAGCATCCCCTCGGCGACAGGAGCCGATTACCCTGCGGTCCTCGGCAAGATATCCTACCCATGATGTGGGTCCGCCATTTTGCCGTCGCGTTAATGGGACTGCTTTCGCTGAGTCTCTGCTCGTGCGCGAGCAAGCCTGACGCCGACACTCTCGTCGTCATCATCGAAAGCAGTCCAAATAACCTCGATCCGCGTGTCGGAATCGATGCACAATCGGAACGCATCGGCGGCGTGATCTTCGACGCGCTTGTCCACCGCGATGATCACTTCAATCTGCATCCTTGGCTGGCGGAAAGCTGGGAAATTCCCGATCCCCTCACCTACGTCTTTCACATCCGGCGCGGCGTGAAGTTTCACGACGGACGTCCTCTTACCGCTCGCGACGTGAAATGGACGCTGGAGACCGTTTACACCGGCAAGATTCGCACGGCGAAGACAAGTACGTTTCGCTTCATCGATCGGATTGATACACCGGACGATTACACGGTCGTGGTTCATCTCAAAGAGCCGTTTGCGACGCTGCTGTGGAACCTGTCCGACGGCGCGATTGGCATTGTCCCTGAAGGCGCCGACGACAAATTCGGCACCAAGCCGGTTGGTACCGGACCGTTTCGTTTCGTCAGTGCCGAACAGGATAAGGACGTCGTTATCGAACGCAATGAGGACTACTGGGCGCACAAGGCAAAGCTGAAGAGGGTTCGCTTCGCCGTGGTTCCTGATACCACCACGCGCGCCCTTGAGTTACGCAAAGGCAGCGCAGACATCGCGATCAACGCGCTCAACCCAGACATGATCGTCGCCATGCGTACAGATCCCACCATCAAGCTGATGCAGGGGCCTGGCACGATCTACAGCTATGTGGCGATGAACCTGCGAGATCCGATACTGAAAGACGTGCGCGTGCGACAGGCGCTTGCGTATGCGATGGATCGCGGGCCGTTGATTCATTACTTGTGGCGCGATCTTGCCCGTCCTGCAAAAAGCGTGTTGCCTCCGCAGCACTGGGCCTATAACGGAAACGTCCCGGACTATCCCCATGACGCTGCGAAGGCTCGCGCCCTCCTAGACGCGGCTGGGTTTCCTCTGAAGAACGGCGTTCGCTTCCACCTCACGATGAAAACTTCCACCGAGGAGTCCACACGCCTGCTTGCCGCTGTGCTCCAACAGCAGCTACGGGAAGTGGGCATCGTGCTCGATATCCGCACCTTTGAATTCGCCACGTTCTTTGCCGACGTGCAGAAGGGCGCTTTCCAGCTTTACTCGCTGCGTTGGATTGGCGGGAACCAGGATCCCGATATTTTCGAGTATGTCTTTGAGTCCAGCAGCATTCCACCGAAGCGCGCAAACCGGGGTTATTACTCAAACCCGCGCATCGACGAGTTACTCGCACAGGCACGTAAAGAGATCGATCAGGAGAAACGCAAAACAATCTTCTTCGAAGTGCAGCAGATTCTGGCAAACGATCTGCCCTACATCAATCTCTGGTACATGGATAACGTAATCGCTTATCGCCCGCGGGTGAAGAACCTGAAGCTGAATCCGTCGGGCAACTTTGATTTCCTCAAAGAAGCGGAATTAGCTCCGTAGCCAAAGAAAAAGCCGGAGAATATCTCTATCCTCCGGCACAATCAACATCTCAACAAGACTCTGCCCTAGTTGAAATCGCAGCCATTCGGCTCGCGACAAAGCACCATGGTGTCAATGGCTTCGCCCGTGACCAGGACGTACATCTTCCTGCCGGGAACATAACGGAAGCGCCCAAAAGTTCCGTTATACGGCGTAGGTAAGGGCGGCACGATTCCGCCGTAAGACGATGCCGAACAGCTCATCGTATTCACGTCGTAGTCGTAAACGGTCTGTCCGCCGTTCGGCCAGAGGACAAACTTGCTCCGATCCGGATCGTACGCCATACCTCCGAAAGCGACCATTGCGGGACTGCAACCATTCGCAGCCGCTGTTGATGTCACCTTGGTCATCGTGTAGCGATCGATATCAATGTGGTAAAGATCTTGGCCCTCGCTGAGCAGCATGACCCTTTTTACCGGATCGATGACACCGTAATTGGCGTCGTTGATAAGCCAATACGGACTGCGCGCCTTCTCGGTGTAAGTGTTGGAACAGAAATCCCACTCACCGATCATGCCGTTTCCTCCAGCCTGCGTGAACATCACCATCTTCTTCTTCACCGGATCAAAGTCCATGGAATTGCCCCATGCGTTCTTGCCAGGGTAAACGCCATTGGTAAACTTCGCCCAGGTATCCAGGCGCTGCCAGCGGCCCGTATCATAGTGATAGACCCAGGCATTGAACGTACTCGCACCTACAGCCCAAGCATCGAAACCGTTGAAGACAAACAGCATGTCTCCGGACATTTCACCGCTACAGCCAGTGCTATTCGCAGGTATGTACACGAGTTGTCCATAGTTGTGCTTCGAGCTCGGAGCGCAGCCATATCCATTTGCATCGGATTGGCAGCTCTTGCAATACTTCGCTCCGTTTACGTCGACATACTGTACCGGAAACGATGACGGCACATTGCTGCTGAGCTGCCCAGCCGTAGGCTCTCCTGTAGTGAGATCGAAACCGCCCTGACAGCCGTCCACACCAGGTATGGAAGGTTCATTGATTCGAGTAAAGGTTGCGGGCTTGTTTTTCAGGTTAACGGCATACTGCTCATTACCGCTGTAGCCACCATGTCCTCCGCCCGTCATGATGAGTTGTTCTGTATTGGAACGGAAGACCGCGCTGGTCCAGTCACGGATCACTGCGGAGCAACCCTCGACCAGTTGAATCGTTGGGTCGCTCGGACAAATGCTCGGAGACTGGATCAGACGAGCTCCTGTGATGTAAGACCAGCCGTAGGGATAACGTGCACCTGTGCTGGTACCACCGCTACCGCTAGTCGCCGAGGCAGGGGTCGTAACCTGAGAACCGGCGCTCATTCCACCGTATTGCGTGTTGCCGTAGTAGGTTTCACCCCAGGATTCGTAGCTACCAGCCGCATTCCCGCCTTTCACGCGGTACACGTACGTAACACTCGGGCTCGCAGTTGTGTCGGTGAACGAGCGTGTAGTGGAGGTTCCCACCTGTACGAAACTGCTGGGCGATTGATAAGTGCCTGTGGCTCGTTCGATCACAAACGAGGTAGCCGTTGGACCTTGCTGCGACCAGGTAAGCTGTACCGAGGTGGCCGACACTGGGGTAGCCGTAACGTCCGAGATCGGTCCAGACACATTTGTCGCCGCGTTCGAATAGGCCGAGGCACCGCTTCCGTTCGCCGCCTTTACACGATAGGTGTAGACAGTGCTTGCGCTTCCTGCCGTGTCGCGCCAGGTTGACTGCACCCCTGTGGTTGCCACTTGTGTGAAACTCTGCGTTCGGAGGCACGCGTACATCTGACCCTGGCAGCGCTCGATAACATATGAATTCGCTGCGAACGAGCCTTTGACGTCCGAGTTGTCACGCCAAGTCAACAGGTTCGTGGAACCATCGTTCGTCACCGTCAAGCTATCGGGTGCATTCGGCACCTCAACACCGACGTCCGGTAGACGACGCTTTGAGATAATCAGGTCGTCGTACCAAACCGCCGTTGCGGGCATCAACAGTGCTTGGTCCGTGAGTTTTCCGCCGGATGAACTGGCGTCTGCCACGCCCGACTGCGATACGACAACAGTTGTATCGTTGGGAACACTGACGACCGACATGGTTCCGTTGAAACTGTTGTCCGTAACGCCCGCGACGTTTAGCTGATCACCGGCTAGTATGCATTCGCCATTCTGCGAGGCATGGCTGCTTGTGGTGTAAGTAGTCTTTCCGCCAGTACGAACAGCGCTTGTAATAGTGAAGCTGGCAGGGCAACGACCCGTTTCGTATGGCAACAGCCAGAGTTTTCCGGTGTTTATCGCGGTCGCAGCATGCTGAATCAGATCGTAATCGGTCATGGTCACTACAAGTTGTGAAGGTTGACCTTCGCGGGCAACCCACAACTCGACAGTGCTGTCATGCCTATAGTTTCGATCGTTTCTGTAGTCCTTGCCGAACTTCATGTGCAACTGAAACGTCATCCACTCGTTCCCGACGAAACGGGAACAATTCGTTCCAGTGCTGGAAGCACAGCCAATACCACTCTGGAGCAGGTAACTCCCTGACGTCAGCGGATATAGGCCCTGATAGCTGTTGTCCTTAACTCCGCAGGAGTGATACAGGATAGGCAATCCGTGCTGGTAGTAGTTCTGCACCACAAGTTCGTTATCCGTGCAGGAATACGCGGTCTTTGTGGCCGTGTCTCCCTCCCCGAAGATCGCGAGCTTGAAGCCACCGCCATTGCGGGCCTTCATGGTCAGCATTGCAGGGTCAAACCGCTGCCGCCACTGTAGATAGAATTCCCTCCCACCACTTCCCGTCTCTCCGAATTGCGTTGAGAGATCGGAAGTGAAATCCGCGTGGAATGACCCCGACGTATTCGCGTTCGCGTCTGATGGGATGTCAAAACGTAATGATCCGGAGCCTGAGGAATACACGGAGGTGTCGATCACAGCCTTCGTCGTGCTGGCTGCATCAATTCCGAATTCTCTCGTGCTGGTAAATGGGCTGTCGAAGTTGATGCAGTTCACCACGTTCGGGTCTGAGCATTTGATGTCGAATGCGGTCGAACCCGATGGCGGAGGGGCAGTTGCCACCATTACAGTCGTGCTCGCGGTTGTACTGCCGCCCGCGCCAGTAACGGTGATCGTATAAGTAGTCGTTGCTGTCGGCGTCACGGTTTTTGTGCCGCTCGTCGCAACTGTCCCGATGTTCTGATTGATCGTTGCCGAGGTCGCGTTCGTCGAACTCCACGACAGCGTAGAAGATTGACCTTGCGTGATACTCGTAGGGGACGCAGTAATCTGCACTGTGGGTGCCGTCGACACGGCTCCGACGCTCACAATTACCTTTGCTGTGGCCGTTCCGGCAGAACCAGTGACCGTGATCGTGTAGGTAGCCGTCGCGGTTGGACTTACCGTCTTCGTGCCGCTGGTTGCAACAGTTCCAACTCCTTGATCAATCGAGGCGGAAGTAGCGTTCGTTGACGTCCACGATAACGTCGCCGATTGGCCTGGCGTGATGCTGGTGGGAGAAGCAGTAATCTTTACCGTGGGTGCGTTTGGCGCCGGATTTACTGTTACTGTGGCGCTGGACGTAGCTGTCCCGCCCGATCCAGTAACGGTGATCGTGTAGGTAGTCGTTGCGGACGGAGTGACGCTGACGGCCCCGTTAGGCGATACTGTACCAATTCCCTGATTGATACTTGCCGACGTCGCATTGGTCGACGTCCACGACAACGTTGCACTCTGTCCTTGCGTGATCGTGGACGTTCCCGACAACTGCACGGTAGGAGCTGGAGTCGTCGTGGATTTCGTGGAGACCGTGATGGTTGCCGACGCAGCGGTTCTTGCGGGCGGCGCATCGGAGTCCTGAACGCCGGCCGAGAACGAATATGTGCCCACCGCACTGGGTGTCCCAGAGACAACGCCCGTGTTGCTTAACGACAAGCCTGGAGGAAGGCTGCCGGATTGCAGCGACCATTTGTAAGGACTTGCACCCTCTGACGCTACAAACGCAGAGGTATATGAGGAACCCTGAACCGCTGTGGCCGTGGGGACCGAAGTGACCGATATGTTTCCCCTGTTTCTGGCACTTACGGCATCACCGCATGAAACCAGAACAAGGCAAAGAAGTAGGAAGAGCTGTTTGCGCATTAATTCTCCAAAATCAAAAAAGTTCGGCCTCGCAGACAAACCAATACCCGCCTTTCCATGTATCGCTTAATGCTGCTTATCGTGTTGCTGGACGAAGAGACACTTCCGCGAGGCGCACGAAAACGCGTACGCACTCAGGAGGTGATTTTTTCGGGATAGCGCGCAGAGAGAGTTCTCCGCACGTACGCCGACCCCAACAACCCGTTTCTGTAGGACCAGCGCAGCAGCAGTAATCTAGGTTTGGAGTCAGTTGGCGGCTGCTACCGCTGGGTGCAAGGAGGGACTTTCAATATTATCGACAAGTATCAGAGCAGAACTTTCCGTTCGCCCCTCTCGCATGATCAGACTAGACGACCTGTTCATGTGCCGCAATGAGGCGACCGCCTTAGATGCTTTCGGGCAATCTCCTTAGTCCTCTTGAAAACTAATTGATACTCGCCGCTTCATGCTAGGCACGTAACCCGTATGTACACCCTCACTCAGTCGAAACAGGCTCAAACTCAGATTTCCGCCAGGTCTTTCAGCGGTTCCCCAGACAACCTCACCGTAATCCACTCTTTCCTTAATTTCGCGCCCAGTGCTTCGTAGAATTCGATGGCCGGCTGATTCCAATCGAGTACTTCCCACTTCATTCCGTAACAATTCTCGGCCATGGCGACCTTCGCCAGTTCAGACAGCAGCGCCTTGCCGATGCCCTTTCCGCGAAGCTCGGGTTTGACGAACAGGTCTTCCAGGAAGAGTCCCGGTTTTCCTATCCAAGTTGAGTAGTTGAAGAAGTAGAAAGCGAAGCCTGCTGGGACCCCATCCCATTCGGCAATGAGCACACGGAACTTTGGCGTGCCTCGGAAGCCGTCGCGAATAATGTCTTCCGCCGTCGCTACTGCGGCCTGTGGCTCGCGTTCGTACTCCGCCAGATCACGGATAAACTGCAGGATTAACTCCACATCGCCTTCGGTTGCTGCTCGAATATTCAGCATGGCTGCATTCTAAATGCAGCAGTTTTTCGGAGGACATCCGGTGTCGACGTTCGTGGAATCTAACCCCTTGCCGGAGCGCCCACCCGGCTCCATTCCCACGGGCTTCGATTTCGGAGATATACATGCCGCGCTTCGTTCAAGATGTGGAAGAGATTCGTCAACGAGCCATCCAGAAGATTGAAGAGGGAGCCGTAACCAGCACCTACGGCCTTGACCAGGAACGCGTAATCGCCGTTCTCAATGAAGCATTGGCCACCGAGATCGTTTGCGTTCTGCGTTACCAGCACCACTACTTCATGGCCACGGGCGTTCACGGCCGCATGGCCGCCGAGGAATTCAAGGAGCACGCTGACGAGGAGCGCGAGCACGCCGACAAACTCGCCGAACGTATCCAGCAACTCGGCGGGAAGCCTGACTTCAATCCCCGCACATTGCTGGAGCGTTCCGTCGCCCAGTACGTCGAAGGTGAAAGTCTGGCCGATATGATCCGCGAAGACCTGATTGCCGAACGGGTAGTTATCGATGTCTATCGCGAGATGATCAAGTTCTTCGGCGATGCTGATCCCACCACGCGCATTCTGCTGGAACATCTGCTTGAGGATGAAGAGGAACACGCGAGCGATCTCGCTGACCTTCTATACGTAGTAAATCCGCGTACAGGCGAAACTGCCATGCAGGATCCTGGCACTCAGATCGGACAAGGCGGACAGCAGCAGTCAGAACTTGTACGCGACGACCGGCAAGCCGAGTTACAGCTCCACCAGGAAGAAGCACGCGCCGAACGGGACCAGGGCCGAGACGCGGAGGAAGCGCGCGAGGCCATCGGCAATATTCGAGAAGGGCAGCAGCGCGAGCAGCGCAGAATTCAGCCTCAGGTCACGAATGCGACGCAACCCAAGGCCGGCGACGAGATCCCCGATGACCGGAACAAGCAAAATCGCCGTGGCAATCGCCAGCTTCAGGAAGAACCCGAAATGGAAGCGAATGAGCGGGGAGGACGTCGTGATCGCGGCGAGGCACGCCCCGCACGCTCCACCGGGCAGCAGCGTCCGGGTTCGGGTCGTCGTGACGTTCAGCCGGCCCATGCACCTGGAACTACCGGCAGAGTGATGGCACGCCGCGGACGAAACAACGTGGCACCCACTGATGATGACATCGAAATCAGCGGTCAGTCGGGCACGAATCGCTCGCCCAAGATTCTGCAGAAGAATCGCAAGAAGAGAGCTGCATAATGCGACCTTCGAAAGCGTCACGGGTGAACTGTGACGCTTTCGTTTACCGTTCGATCGTGCTTTGCAGATTGCTTGCTTGCTGAACTCCCACAGCCATCTCCGGCAGTATGCCCAATCGTACGTAGATGGGCCGAATCATCCTTCGAATCTCGCCCAACTGAGTTAGGAAGATGCCCGCGCCGACAATGCAGATGGCACCACAGATCATCACGGTACGCGGTGCTCCGATGCGCGCAGCCAACAACCCTGCGAGCAAGCTTCCAAACGGCGCCATTCCTTGAAATGCCATCGCGTAAAACGACATCACGCGCCCGCGCTTATCTTCTTCCACGATGGTTTGCAGAATGGTGTTGCTGGCAGCCATCTGTTGCATCATGCCGAAGCCGGTAAAGAGCAGTACGAACATCGATAATGCCAACCAACGAGATAGTCCGAACACAATCAAGCCGGTTCCGAAAATGACAGTCATGGTGGGAATGACTCTTCCAAGACCGAGCACACTCTTGCGTGTCGCCAGATAAGCTGCGCTCGCGAGTGCGCCTACACCGATGACGCCGGTAAGCAACCCAAGAGTATTCGGACCGCCGTGCAGAACGTCGCGCGCGAACACCGGCATCAGTACCGTATACGGCATGCCAACCAGGCTGACCAAGGCAAGCAGTAACAAGATCGACCGAATCGGTTTGAACCGCGACACATACTGCCAGCCTTCCTTCAGTTCCGCGGCCACGCTCGTGCGGGATTTTCCGTTTTCCTGCCGTGTCACCTGCATCAGGAGCAACGAGATGATCACCGCTACGTAACTAACCCCATCAATGAAGAAGCACCAGCCTTCGCCGAAGGCAGCGATAATCACGCCTGCTATGGAAGGCCCGATCAAACGCGACGCATTCACCATCGATGAATTCAGCGCGATGGCATTTGCGAGGTCCTCTCTCGATTCCACCATTTGGGGTACAAACGCCTGACGTGCCGGCATGTCGAAGGCATTCACCACACCTTGGAAGATGCTGAGCCAGAAGATGTCCCAGAAGGTGATGTGATGCGTAAGAGCGAGCGCCGCCAGCCAAAAGCTCTGGATCATCGACAACACCTGCGTAACGACCAGTACCCTGTGGCGATCGAGACGATCCACCCAGACACCCGCAATCGGGCCGAGCAGGAAGGTTGGGATCTGTCCCGCAAAACCGATGAACCCGAGCAGGAATGCAGAATCGGTCAGCCGGTAGACTAGCCAACTGGTGGCCACCCGAGTGATCCACGTGCCCACCAGCGAAACCGTTTGTCCGAGAAAGAAGAGGCGGTAATTGCGATAACGCAAGGCGCGGATGGCAAAACCTAAACTGGAGCCTTCGGTTTTATCGTTCTGTCCGGCCATCTCGAAATTCATTGGATGCTCGAGGTCACATCCAAGCCGCAAATCAAAACCCCTGCGACAACTGCAGGGGCTGTTCATTTGAGATCGATGCTACGCCTTGATGTTCGCCATAAGCCGATCCACATCGGCCTTCTGCTCCGCATTCAAGGGGAGAATCGGCAATCGCGGATTTCCTCCGTAGTAGCCGTTCAAGTCCATCGCATACTTCACGCCAGCAATGCTCAACTGACTCACTACTTTCTTCACCGGTTCTGTAATGCGGTCCTGCTTTTCCCGAGCAATCGCACGCGCGTTTTCCTTATGTGCCAGATAAACCTCGTAACACGCTGTTGGAGCCGCACACGCAAAGGCCAGGATCGCCCCCGCGGCACCAGCATCAAGTGACTCAAGCAATTGGTGCGCCGCTCCTACCATCACTTGAAACCCAACTTCCTTCTGGCGCGTCTTCAATTTGCCGATCGTTTCCACCGCACTCGATGATGGCTTCGCCGTTCCGCCCAGCGCAGCGACTGGAACCAACTCACCGACCGCGACAGCCTGCTTCGCTTCCTGCAGCATGCGACCTGTGACGGCCTCCTGCTGCGCGGTAACCGTG
Source organism: Terriglobales bacterium (assembly GCA_035561515.1). Lineage (NCBI taxonomy): Bacteria > Pseudomonadati > Acidobacteriota > Terriglobia > Terriglobales > Terriglobales bacterium. Next base: position 229,869 of record DATMXP010000024.1, read on the forward strand.
ACACTGCGCTTAACGTGCCGAGTTTCGGCGATGATCTTTTTCACTTTGTCGAGACTGCCTGCCGATTCTTTGATCGACAACAGGTTCGGGTGGTTCGCCAACTCGATCACCACTTCCGCCGGAATGTCATACGCCGTCGCGGGCGGGAAGTTGTAGATGATCACTGGCAGTGGAGACTTGTCGCACACCACGTTGTAGAAGTTCGTCATCGCCGGTGGCGTCATGCAAGCCTTGTAATAATGCGGCGTGCGCACCATGACGGCGTCGTAACCGAGCTCAGCAGCGTATTCGCAGAGCTTAATCGTCTCGATAGCCGATTCCTGCCCACATCCGGCGATCAAGACCTTATTCGGCGCGGCGATCTCGCGCACCGAGCGCAGCACGTCCCGTTTCTCCTGGTCGGAGAGCATGATCGCCTCGCCCGTGGAGCCCTGTACCACGATGCCGGAAATCGGTGTACGCGAATACTTCTCGACGTTGTGCTCGAGCTTCTTCCAGTAAATCTGGCCGCTCGGATAGAACGGCGTAGTGATCGGAGGGAAAATTCCATTCAGCAACATGACAGTCTAGTTTCAGCGTTCATCGAAGAAGATGCAAGTTGTAGCGCCGGCGACCTCGCCGGCTGCCGTGGATGCCGACTCGCCGGCCGCAGACCCGGAGCTATTTCGATTGTGACAGGATTCTCTCCAACAACTTGGGATCATTCGGCAGCAGCCCAACCTTTAGCAGCCGCGGCGTCAACTCGATCCAGCCCTTTTCCATGGCGAAGGCCTTCTTAAAGAGCGGTAGCGACTCGTCCACACGGTTGATGTTCACCAGCTCCACCGCATGCCAGTACATCATCTCCGCCACCCGGCTCGGCAGGACTCCCTCGGCCTTCGCCGCGGTGTCCTCAGCGGTTGAATACTCCTTGAGCGCCAGTTCGTGATCGCCCAACTCGACCGCGTGGTCTCCGGCGTTCATGTGGTTGTACGCGCGTTGCAGCGTGACCAACCGTCGCAGTTCCTTGATCGGCTCAGCAGCGTCGTCCACACGCAAGTCGAAGACCTTGTCCTTCCACGGCTGCCCGGACGACTGCGCCTTCACAATGATGATTGCCGCTGACTGCCGCCCGCGGATGTCGCCGCCTACCGCTTGCGCCGCTTCCAGAGCGGCAAGCATCCGCTCGGCGAGATCACCCTTCGACTCTTGATAAGCCTTCGCCATCGCGGGCCAAATCTTGTCGTTGGCCATGAGGTTGGCCTGCGCGGAGAAGTCCTTGCCGATTTCTGCATAACCGCCACAAGGTTGAAGCAGCTTCGGGTCTTTCTGTGGACACAGTTTCGCGCAATCCTGGCCGCCTCCGCAGCCTAGTTTCATTGTGTCAGTTCGGTTCGGGACAATGGTCCCCGCTGCCGGCATGTCACCGGCACCAGTCCACGACATGACATTGCCCTTCGCATCCACGAACGCCACCTGCCGCACCGCCTGTCCCGAGTCCCCCGCCAGCAGCGACTTCAGCGCCTCCGGCGCACTCTTCCCCGCCTTCATCAGCGCCATCCCAAGCGGCCCATAACTCGGATCGATAAAGGACTGCGTCGCCACCGCGCCAACGCCTGCTTCCGCCCAGATCACGTTCGATCCAACGGAGAACCAGTGCGACTGAACCGCAGCACCCATCTCGCCGGTCTGCGGATCACGCGCAACAATGGAGAAAGTATGGACTGGACGATGTGGCCGTTCCTGTGCCATGAGAACTACGCATTGCAGGACAGAAACGCAGAGACACAGAGCTTTGAAGAGTTTCATTGTGGCCTCGCAGAATAGCGAAGCCGGATTGTATCAAGGTGCGGCTGAAAAGACTCAGCCCGCACTTGCTTTTCAGATCGAAAATCGTAAATCGACAATCGTCAATCTACGCGCTCACCCCGTGCTCCGCGTGAAGCTCCTGCAGCGCCTTCACGTTCACTTCGCCGCGCTGCAATGCCGCGATGCCTTCTGCAGCGGCCTTTGCCGCGGCAATCGTCGTGATCGACTGCACACGTGCATTGATGGCGGCCCTTCGAATGGCTTTTTCGTCGAAATATGGATCCGGCCCCTGCGGCGTATTGATGATGAGGTGAATGCGCTCGCCCTTGATTAAATCCACCACGTTCGGACGCCCTTCCTTCACCTTGTACACGCGCTCCACTTCGAAGCCCGCGTCTTCCAGCGCCGCCGCCGTACCGGTCGTTGCGATCAGCTTAAAGCCAAGGTCAACATACAGCTTCGCGATTTCCACCACGTGCTGCTTGTCGCGATCGTTCACGGAGATGAAGACGTTGCCTTTCGTCGGCAGCTTTGCCCCCGCCGCGATCTGCGCCTTCGCGAACGCCTCCCCAAACGTCTCGGCCACGCCCATCACTTCGCCCGTCGACTTCATCTCTGGGCCGAGCACCGTGTCCACGCCCATGAACTTGTTCCACGGAAACACCGGCGACTTCACGTAGTAGCAGTTGCCGGTATCGAGGTCCGTCGCGCGCTCCACGTTTTCCGGCAGGAACTCGCGCAATTTGCGTCCGGTCATCAACCGTGCTGCAATCTTCGCCAGCGGCACGCCCGTAGCCTTCGACACATAGGGCACCGTGCGTGACGCCCTTGGGTTCACCTCCAGTACGAACACCTTTCCGTTCTGGATGGCGAACTGGATGTTCATCAGCCCGATCACCTTCAGCGCCCGCGCCAGTTTGAATGTCATCTCGCGCATCGTTTGGAGCAAGTCGGGAGCGATGTCCACCGCCGGCAGCACGCACGAGGAGTCGCCCGAGTGAATGCCCGCTTCTTCAATGTGCTGCATGATTCCAGCGATCACGCAGTCTTCGCCGTCCGACAGGCAATCCACGTCAACCTCAATTGCCGACTCCAGGAAGTGGTCGATGAGTACCGGACGCTCTTGCGAATACTCGACCGCCTCCTTCATGTAACGGACGACCGACGAGTCGTCATACGTAATCTGCATCGCCCGGCCGCCGAGCACGTACGAAGGACGCAGCAGCACCGGATACCCAATTTTGTTCGCCGCCGCAACCGCTTCTTCCACCGACGCCGCGGTCGCCCCCGGTGGCTGCGGGATTTCCAGTTCTTCCAGCAACTTGCCGAACCGCTTACGGTCCTCCGCCAGATCAATCGACTCCGGCGACGTCCCGATAATTGGCACGCCAGCGGCCTTCAACGGAAGCGCCAGGTTCAGCGGCGTCTGTCCGCCAAACTGCACAATCATTCCCACCGGAGCACCCGCCGCCGCCTCATGCTGATAAACCTCAAGCACGTCTTCGAACGTGAGCGGTTCGAAGTACAGGCGATCGCTGGTGTCGTAATCCGTCGAAACCGTCTCCGGATTGCAGTTCACCATGATCGTCTCGTAGCCGTCGTCGTGCAGCGCGAATGCCGCATGGCAACAGCAATAGTCGAACTCGATTCCCTGCCCGATGCGATTCGGCCCGCTGCCGAGAATGATCACCTTCTTCTTGTCGGTCGGCGTCGCCTCGTCTTCTTCTTCGTAGGTCGAGTACAGATAAGGCGTGTAACTCTCGAACTCCGCCGCGCAGGTGTCCACGCGCTTGTACACCGGACGGATTCCGAGCTTCGTCCGCAACTCGCGCACAGTATTTGCGGCGCCCTTGCCGTTGCGCAATCCCCACAGGTCGGCGATGCGCACATCCGACAGCCCCGCGCGCTTACCATCGCGGATCATCCCCTCCGGCACGTCGGCAGCCGTGTGCTTTGCCAGCGATTGCGAGATGTCGTCGATCTCCTTCAACTGGTACAGAAACCACGGATCGATCGACGTCATCTTGTGGATCTCTTTGATCGACATCCCCGTTCGCAGCGCATAGCGGATGTACTGCAAACGCTCCGGATGCGGCGTAACCAACCTGTGGATGAGGATTTTCGGCTCAATGCGTTGCGATGCCAGGCTCTTCCCCGTCTCCAGCGAGCGCACCGCCTTCATTAACGCTTCTTTGAAGGTGCGCCCAATCGCCATCGCCTCGCCGACAGACTTCATCTGCGGACCAAGGCTCTCATCGGCGCCGGGGAATTTCTCGAACTGCCATTTCGGAATCTTTACGACAACGTAGTCGAGTGTCGGCTCGAAGCACGCTGGCGTCTTTCTTGTGATTTCATTGCGAAGCTCATCGAGCGTGTAGCCGACAGCAAGCTTCGCCGCGATCTTAGCAATCGGGAATCCCGTCGCCTTCGAAGCCAATGCCGACGAGCGCGACACGCGCGGGTTCATCTCGATGACGACCATGCGGCCTGTGTTGGGATTGATGGCGAACTGCACGTTCGATCCGCCGGTCTCCACGCCGATCTCGCGCATCACTGCCAGCGACGCATCGCGCATGTACTGGAACTCGCGGTCGGTAAGCGTCTGTGCCGGAGCGACCGTGATCGAATCGCCCGTGTGCACGCCCATCGGATCAAAATTCTCAATCGAGCAGATGATGATGCAGTTGTCCTTCGTGTCGCGGACAACTTCCATCTCGAACTCTTTCCAGCCCAGCACGCTCTCTTCAAGCAACACTTCATGGACGGGCGATAGATCAAGTCCGCGCGCCAGCAACTCCAGCAGTTCTTCGCGGTTATAAGCGATGCCGCCCCCGCTGCCGCCCAACGTGAACGACGGACGCAGAATCACCGGGAACCCGATCTTGCTCGAGAAATCCAATCCGTCTTTCAGATTGTTGACCAATGCGGACTTCGGCACGTCGAGCCCGATGCGCGTCATCGCGTCCTTGAACATCAGGCGGTCTTCGGCCTTCTTGATCGCCTCAAGCTGCGCGCCGATTAACTGCACGTTGTACTTCTCGAGCACGCCTCCGTCGGCAAGCTCCACGGCGAGGTTCAGCGCCGTCTGTCCGCCAACCGTCGGCAGGACCGCAAAGCCTTTGCCGAGCGTCGGCATCATCTCGGCTTCAATACGGATGATCTCTTCGAGATAGTCGCGCGTGAGCGGCTCGATGTAAGTGCGGTCGGCAAACTCGGGGTCGGTCATGATCGTGGCCGGATTCGAATTCGCCAGCACTACTTCATAGCCTTCGGCTTTCAGCGCCTTGCACGCCTGCGTGCCGGAGTAATCAAATTCCGCCGACTGGCCGATAACAATCGGGCCGGAGCCGATGATGAGGATCTTGGAGATGTCGTTTCTTCTAGGCATCTATTCTTTCTGGTCGTCGGTTATCGGTTGTCGGTTTTAACTTACTTAATCGGACAGGCCGCGTAGGGCAAATCGGTAGGATTGGCCACTAGGACAATGTCTAACTTGCAATCTGTTTGTTCATAACAATCCAATTTGTCAGGTTGCGCGAACCCGCGATGAGGCGAAGCCAGCAGGCGATACGTGCCTGGCTCGATAACTCCGAAATCAAACGTTCCGTCTTCGCCTGTTGATATGGTTCTTGCGTCCGCGAATGTTGAAGGAGGTTTGTACTTCCGCAAGACCATTTGCGATTTTCTGAAGGGCGCTGTTGTTTCATCACGCAAATAGCCGGTTATACGGGTCGGTCGGTTGAGTACGAGGTTAGGTTGAATTTCCTCGCCCGGGCATTCGCTGATGGGAAGCGGCGTTTCCAAAGGACGTTGGATCGCAATTTCTGAGGGTTCAACTTTCGAATCGACATGAACATCGCCACTCAAATTTCTGACCACACTATTTTCGTCGTCAGGGAGCTGTCCTGGATGAATATTGGTCTCAATCAATTCTGTGCAAACGGAACTGCTGGGCTTTTTCAAAACAACGAAAACTGCACCGACGCCCACTGGCGATTCGATCTGCACCCAGTATTTGCCTTTGGAAATCGACTTGAACAGATATCGCCCTTCTTTGTCCGTCTCGGCTTCTGCGATGATTCGATCCTGCTTCTCTGATTGCAATTTGACTGCCGCACCCGCGACAGCTTTCCCTCCGGCCAGAACAACCCCACAGACGCTCCGAACCTGTCTTGGCTCGAACACATGAACGTCTGCGCTCGATGAACCGAAGAGGGCGAGAGCGACTGCAGGGATGTAGAGTGTTCGCATCATCAGGAGACTACTTCCCCTTCCAGTCCTCCATCATCTTCACGAAATCCTTGAACAGATAATGCGAGTCGTGCGGGCCCGGCGCCGCTTCCGGGTGATATTGCACCGAAAACAGCGGCATGCTCCTGTGACGCAGGCCCTCAAGGGTGTTGTCGTTCAGGTCCACGTGCGTCAGTTCCACCTCGCTTGCCTTCAGCGAATCCGGATCCACGGCAAAGTTATGGTTGTGCGCCGTGATTTCCACCTTGCCCGTGACCATGTTCTTCACCGGATGATTCCCGCCGTGGTGTCCGAATTTCAGCTTGAACGTCTTTCCGCCCAGTGCAAGCCCCGTGAGCTGATGGCCTAAACAGATTCCGAAGATCGGCACCCTTCCCATCATCTGTCGGATGTTATTCACCGCGTACTGCACCGGCTCCGGATCGCCGGGCCCATTCGACAGGAACACGCCATCTGGCTTCAACGAAAGCACGTCGTCTGCCGACGTTTCGGCCGGAACCACCGTCACGCGGCAACATTCGCCCACGAGTTTCCGCAGAATGTTGTGCTTGATGCCGAAGTCGTACGCCACCACATGATGCTTCGGCTCGGCGTCCTTCACGCCGACAAGTTCATCCGGAATGTGCGAGCGGTCGCCGATCTCCCACTCGTAGCGGTTCTTAGTCGAGACGACCTTCGCCAGATCCGTGCCGACCATCTTCGGGATCGAGCGCGCCTTTGCCACCAGCTTTTCGGGATCCGTCTCGATCGTCGAGATCACCCCGCGCATTACGCCGTTGTCACGCAGATGCCGAACCAGCGCACGCGTGTCGATATCCGCCAGCACCGGGATCTTGTAGCGCTCCAGGTACTCCTCCGCCACTTCCTGCGAGCGCCAGTTCGAACTCACCCGCGAGAACTCGCGCACGATCAGTCCCTCGATATAAGGACGGTTGGCCTCGTTGTCTTCCGGAGTGGTGCCGTAATTGCCGATCTGCGGGTTGGTGAGAACTACGATTTGCCCGGCATAAGAAGGGTCGGTAAAGATTTCCTGGTAGCCGGTGATGGAAGTATTAAAAACGACTTCGCCGTAGCATTCGCCTTTGGCGCCGTAACCTTTGCCGCGGAAGATTCGCCCGTCTTCCAGCGCAAGGACTGCTTGCATTGCTGCTCCCGGGGGTGGATTTTATTAATTCTATCGCAGCAGAGCGGGATCTGACCATCTGTTCGTAGCGCCTCGGAACCCGCATTTCTCGCATCTTGTCCAAGGTTTTCCTCAGCCTGGCTTCTTCGTCCTTCTCACGCCTGCCTCCCCGAGCAGCTCTTCGACTGCGATTGCTCACCCCGTTGCCCCTAATGCAGTGATATTCGTCACTTGCTTTCGTGTCGCTCAAGAAGGTACCACCGCCCTAAAGGGAGGAGAATTATAGGTGCTGAGAGTCTCAGCGCTCGCAGTGAGTTTTATATGGCAAAAATTCTAGAAATGCCGATTCGTCATCCGGCCCGCCAGCAAAATCCGTTCAAACTTCCCGTGAAGCCATCGTTACAGTTGCGCTGCCCTTTCGGATGCGAAGCGACGTTCGACGATCACTCCATGCTCTACCTGCACCTTCTGGGGCACGAGGCGGCAAAGCGCGAATTTCAGAAGACACCCTGAGTCTTCTAAGCAACTCGATCGCAGATCAGCTCTGTAATCCGCAGTGATTTTCTATTTGGAATCTCACCGGTTTACCGCAACTTACCCAGCTTTTCCATCGGCCAATAGACGAACACGGCTTTGCCGTAAATGAACCGCTCGTCGACTGGCCCGAAGTCGCGGCTGTCGCGGGAACTCGTGCGGTGATCGCCCAGCAGGTAGTAGCAGTGGGACGGGACTTTGATTTCTGGATAAGACCGGAGATCGGCGTATTCTTCGGGGACATAGGGCTCTTCCAGCATTTGTCCATTCACGTAGACACGCCCGTCCTGGATTCGTACTCGATCCCCCGCCACTCCAATCACGCGCTTGATGTAGCTCTTGCTGGAATCTGGCTCCGGCGGATGAAACACCACGATGTCGCCGCGCTCTACAGGTCCAAACCTGTACACGAATTTATTAATGAAAATTCGTTCTTGGTCTTCCAGGCCCGGTTGCATGCTGGTGCCTTCCACCTTCACCGGTTGATACAGGAAGATGATGATGAATGCCGACACAATGAGTGAAATCATCAGGTCACGCATCCACGCTACGATGGGGTTTCGCCTGCCCGTCTCTGCTGACGTTTGTTCCTGCATCTGCTTAGATTTTAATACGGCCCACAAACCGGGTTTGTTCCCATCGAAATAGACGCATATTCGGGCAAATGGTTGTGCTCCCGCGCTCAGCAGCGACTTGCGGTAGAATGTCACACACCTTGTGGAGGAAAATCGCCTGTATGCGATCAATCTGGAGTGCGGTTCTGATGCTGATTCTCGCGTTGACTCTTTTTGCGCAAAGCGATACGCCTCAGATACCCGCCTATCACAAGACTGCTCCACCCAAGGGTGCTCGTCTTCCCAACATCCTGCCTCGGGAACAGCTTTGGGGACCCTCGTTCCAGCACGATTACCAGATTCGTGCCTACGAACTGGCTTCGCGGATTCCCAACGTTCTCTACCAATTGCCGTGCTACTGCTACTGCGACCGCATCGGTCACGGTAGTCTTCGTACGTGTTATGAAACGACTCATGCCGCCCACTGTGCAGCTTGTTTGAAGGAGTTGTACTTCGCCTACGACCAAAACAAGAAAGGCAAGAGCGTAGCGCAGATCAGACAGGCTATTATTAAGGGTGGATGGGAGAACATTGACTTAGGTACTGCCGCTCAAGCGAAGTAAGCGGCTCACACCGTTTCCCGTTTACCGGCGGTTCGGCGAGCCTCAAAGCCGGATTTGCCTGGATTTAGCTCGGGTTGACGTACTCTCGTTGTTACGTGTAACGTGCTCGCAATTCAGCCGAATTTCCACAGGCGAAGATAAGCTGTGCATGTTCATCGTCAGAGGCGGCTTCCCGATGAAGAAAAAAGTCGCAGTTAAACATAAACCTTCTGCTCACAAGACTAAGAAAATAAAGATGGTTACCAAACCTACGGGTAAGACGCTGACGATGAAGAAACCGGCCAAACCCAGCTCCTCTCCCATGCAGGATCCCCAATTTGCACAAGCTGTGCAAAACTACGAGGGTGGCCTCCGGGCGATGCAGGAGCGCAAGTTTGACAAAGCCAAGGCCTACTTCCAAAAGATAGTTAGTTCCGGCCCAAAAGAACTCGCCGACCGCGCTTCGGTGCACCTGAACGCCTGCAACCAGCAGCTTGCCAAGACTTCGGTTTCGTTCAAGACCCCGGCCGAACATTATGACTATGTGGTGTCGCTCATGAACGTTGGCGACTTCGTTACGGCCCGTGAGCATCTTGAACAGCTTGTGTCGAAGAACCCCAAGCTCGATTACATCTGGTACGGGTTTTCCGTCCTCGAATGCCTCACCGGCCACGTGGAAGAGTCGCTTAAAAAGCTCAACCAGGCGATCCAGTTAAACCCAGCCAATCGCTTCCAGGCTCGTAGCGATACCGACTTCAACAACATGGCGGACGATCCGCGGTTCACCGAACTCCTTTATCCTGAACCGGGCGCTTCCGACACGGGTTCGTGGTCGAACGAAGGCCGCAGATAAGGCAACAAGATGGGCCCTCATGCTCAGAAAAACGCCGCCAAGGGCGGCATTCGTCCGTTGCGCGTGGTCGCCATCGGCGGAGGGACAGGCCTTTCTACTCTTCTCAAGGGACTGAAGCAGTACGTACTGCATGCTCCTTACACAGGCGAAGCCAAGCCGGCGTCCTCTGTCGTGGTTATCGAGGAACTAACCGCGGTTGTTACCGTCACTGATGACGGCGGCTCCAGCGGTCGACTTCGCCGCGAGTTCGGCATGCTTCCCCCGGGCGACATCCGCAACTGTATCGTGGCGCTCTCCGAGGACGAGGCGCTCATGTCGCGCCTGTTTAAGTACCGCTTTCCGGAAAGCTCAAAGCTCGAAGGCCATAGTTTTGGCAACTTGTTCCTTTGTGCATTGTCGGAAATTACCGGCGACTTCGCCGAAGCCGTTCGTCTTTCGTCAGACATTCTCGCAACGCGTGGTCACATTTACCCCGCCACGACCGCCAACTGCGAACTCGAAGCACTGATGGACGACGGCTCTCGCGTGCGCGGCGAAACCAAAATCACCGCGAGCAAACACCGCATCGTGAAGCTGGAAATGATTCCGGCCGACGTCCAGCCTATGAAGCAGACTCTCGAGGCGATCGCCAACGCTGACATGATCACCGTAGGCCCGGGGTCGCTCTTCACCAGCCTGATACCCAACCTTCTTGTGCATGGAATCCCGGAAGCGATCGCCGAATCAAGGGCTCTTAAGGTGTTTGTTTGCAACCTCATGACTCAGGCGAATGAAAGCCTTGGATTAACGGCCGCCGATCACCTGAGAGCCATCCGCACCCACGCCGGAGGGAGGATCTTCGACGCCGCCCTCGTCAACACGCAGCCGATCTCCGACGAATTGAAAGGTAAATACGCGCTCGAAGGCGCTTCGCAGATTATCGTCGACACCGACGCTATCAAGAGCCTTGGCGTCGAGCCCATCCTCGGCAACTTTCTGCTGGAAGATCGCGGCGTTGCCCGTCACGACACCTACCGCGTCGCCGAGCAACTCATGATGCTCGTTACCGCCCGCGCCCTGACCGCTGCCAGTTAAGACTTCTTCGCCGCAGCCATCGCTTCCCGCTTCGCTTTGGCCCAGCCTTCTTTGTTGATCTGCCTTCCGCGCCCAATCGCCAGCGCATCTGCAGGAACTTCGTCCGTGATGCACGAACCCGCGCCTACGTACGAACCCTTACCCAACTTTACGGGTGCCACCAGGGTTGAGTCGCTACCAACAAACACTCCATCTTCAATCGTCGTCGTATGCTTGTTCACGCCATCGTAGTTGCAGGTGATCGTCCCGGCGCCGATGTTCACCCCGGCTCCGATCACCGAATCTCCGAGATACGTCAGGTGATTTGCTTTCGAGCCCTTACCAAGCTTTACCTTCTTCGTCTCAACGAAGTTCCCCACGTGCGCTTTCTCGCTGATCTCGCTTCCGGGACGCAAGTGCGAATACGGTCCGATAATCGCCTCGTTGTGTACGCTCGCGGAATCCATGATCGTGCCCTGCCGCACCAGCACTCCATCGCCGATCGCCGAATTCTCGATCACCGATCCCGAACGAATTCGGCAGTCTGAGCCGACTTTGGTCTTCCCTAGCAACTGCACAAACGGCTCGATTACGGTGTCGGTCCCGATTTCCACATCTGCGTCGATCGTGCAGGTCTCGGGCTTATAGATCGTCACTCCCGCGTCCATCAAGGCCGTACACTTCGCCGCTCGTATCTGCGCATCGAGACGTACCAATTCTGCCCGGCTGTTCACGCCCAAAGCTTCCGCCATCTCGCCGGCCTTCACCGCCAGTACCTTCTGCTTCGCCTTTCCCAGCAACACTGCCATGTCGGTGAGGTAGTACTCGCGATGCGCATTGTCGGTGCTGAGCTTGTCGATATTTTCGAACAGAGGCTTGGAAGCAAACGCGTAGATTCCGGTATTGATTTCTCCGATTTTGAGCTGCTGCTTGTTCGCGGCCTTCTGCTCCACGATGGCCTGCACTTCATCGCTCGCCTTCCCACCCTTCTTCTTCCGAACGATGCGTCCAAACCCAAACGGATCAGGCGGAACCGCCGTCAAAATCGTCATCGCCGCTTTCTTCTGCAGATGAAAGTCCCGCAGCCGCTCGATCACTTCGGGCCGGATCAGAGGGGTGTCTCCCGAGAGCACCAGCACGTGCTCGTACTTCTTTAGCTCTTCGCGGCCGCACATGATGGCATGTCCTGTCCCGCGCTGTTCCTCCTGCAGGATGAACTTCACCCCCGTGTCGCCCAGCGCCTTGCGGACAAGTTCCGCCTCATACCCGATAATCGCGTACACATCCTCGATCGGCACGACTTGCGCAGCAGCTTCGATCACGTGCCGCAGCAACGCTTTCCCTCCAATTTCGTGCAGCACCTTCGGATGCTTGGACTTCAGCCGCGTACCCTTCCCCGCAGCCATGATGGCAATAGCGATGCTTTCACCTTTTTTCATAGTGGTTCTCTGGTTTTATCACATCAATATTCCCGGATTGTTTACCAGGTCGAGCCATTTTGCCATCCGGCAATCGAGCCATTCCTAAACGTAGCGCCGTTTCTTCGACGAACGGGCAGTCTGGTGAGCAGCTGCAAAAATCGCCGTCAACTCACGCGCCTCTAGTATCAGATCCGCTAGTTTCGCTTGTTTCACTATTCCGCTCTCCACGAGTAATTCGAGCCAATACACGGACTCATCCGCCTCTTCAAGGACTATCGCCAATTTCGATGTGAAGTCCGGCTTCGAGCGTGCTCTACAAACAGCGCGGTAATTCGCACCCACCGAGGTTCCTGACCGAAGAACTTGGTTCCCGATTACTTGCGCTTGTGGAGAACGCGGAAGAGCTTGCGTCAGCTTGATAATCCGCAGGGCAAATTTCCTTGTTCGTGCCCGCAACAATTCTGGAGTGGCCTGTCGTGATTCGTGCATTCCACGAGCATGATCATCGGCTTGCGCCGTAAAAGCAGTGACAACACTGGAAAATCGCCCGATGACCCGATGGCAAAATGGCCCGATTTGGCATCAGAACAGTTACAGGGCCAAACAACTATGCACTCCACTCCCGATATACCAGGCACTTCTCCGGTTACAGACAACCCGAACCCTGGCGGCGACCAGGGCATGGATCCGTACGGTCCCGGCACCGACAACGGTAAACCCGGCGAGAAGCTTCCGCCACCGGACGCTAAACCCAAGCCGCAGGAATGAAAAGGAGATCACTTGAGCGACAATCCCAAAAACAAATCCGGTTCCGGTAAGCTCGATTACGGCGCAAATAACCCGACCGGTGGCACGAACGAGAACACCGGCAATATCAATCCTCAAGGCCCGACCTCCGGAACCGAGAACTACAGCCGCGACAAGAAGAAGTCTCAGCAGACTACAGCCGGTGATGAGGACTCGCCTCTCGACGACGACCGCAATGCGCAAAGCTGGACTTCGCGCAATCTAGACGCTCCGGGCGACATGGGCGCAGGTCCGGTTTCACCGAATGCCGGTGACATTCAGGACGAAAGCGGCGACCTAACTCCGGGCACAAGTGAAACGCCCGGCGCTGGCACAGGAGCGACCGGCGACCGCCATAGCTATCGCTGCTCCGATGCGGGTAACGCCGACTGCCGTTGGGAGACTTCCATGGCATCGGCCAATGAACTTTGGGCGGACATCGAGCGCCATCATCGCGACGTCCATGGCAAGCCCACTTTGGACGAAGCCAGCCGCGGCCGCATACAAGACGCGATCCACACGCGTCGCGCAGCATAGCCGGTCAACTGCTTAGCCGCGAAAAAGAAAAGGGCGAAGCCCGAAAGCTTCGCCCTTCGCACTAAAGCGACTTATTGCGGCATCACAATCTTCCGCAGATACATGATCGGCACGGGCCCCTGATCGAGCACCATATTGTGGAACTCGGCCATATTGAACTTTGCACCCATTGCGTCCTGATAATCCTTCCGCAACTGGAGCCAGTCTTTCTTTCCGACATAGTAGGTCGGCACCTGTGTTGAGCTCAGCTTCGCCCGCCGCAGTTTCCCGTCGGCCTCGGCCTGCGTCTGGAAGCAGTCCTTCACCATCAGGTCCATCGCCTGCTCATCGGTCATGTTCCGGGTATGCATGCGCACGTCGAGAATCGAATTCGCCAGCAGTCTCAGCCGCAGCTTCCGCATAACCAGATGAAACTTCGGATTGTTATCCAGGAAGCCTTCATCCATCATCACCTGCGCGATGTACTCGGCCCATCCTTCAACGTAGGCACCATTTCCGAACAGCGCGCGCAGCACTCGCCGCCCCTCCGGTTGCAGGCTGTTCGCGTGTTCAAACTGGATGTAATGTCCGGGCAGCGCTTCGTGGATCGTCAGCCACAGCAGCGCATACTTGTTGTACTCGCGTAGCTTCGACTCCGCTTGATCTTCCGGCGTTTTCGGATCAATCGGCGTCACCCAGTACTGTGCCTCAGCATTCGGCTCCAGCGGAGGCGCGCTCGCGAATCCTGCCACGGAATAAATCCCGCGCATAAACGGAGGAGTCGGGATCACCTTCAGGTTCTCGCGATCGCTCAGTGCAACGATTTTCTTGTCGCGGATGAACTGCCTAATGCCCTCGATGTCGCCCTTCACCGTGTCGATCAGTTTGTCGCGCTGCGTATGCTCATCGGATACCTTCGCCAGCGTCTCGCTGATGATCGTGTTCTCGCGCTGGTGCTCAGCCAGATCACTGTGGTCCGTATGGTCCGGGTACATCTGCTTATGCATCGGCAAGGCGATCTCAAGCATTTCCGCCCTGGTCGACTTCAGTTCCTTCTCGGCCGTGTCCAGCACTTGTTCCGGCGTCACCGGCGTTTGCATGACCAGGCGGAACTTCTCCTGGTAAAGGTCGGGACCAAGCCGCCACGTGCGAGTCGTCTTTCGTTTCGCCAGATCGTTGTCGAACCATGCGGTCAAATCCTTCAGCGCCGCAATCGCTTTTGGCACGGCCTTGTCGTACTTCGCCTGCAAATTCGAGCCCGCCGGGATCGCTTCTTTCACAGTCGTCTGGATCAGGTCGATGTTGCCTTCGTTTTCCAATTTGGCAGTCTCGATATAGATCGGGTCCGCCTCGACGAGGATTTTCTTCACCTGCTCCACAAACCGCGGTATCTGCTCCACACGTGACAAAACGTGCCCAGCCCGCACCTCCTGCGAGTCATAGCTCTGGGACAATGGCAGGAAAAGCGCATTACCGATCAGTTCCACAAATACGGTGGGCTTGTAACGATGGTCCTGAATTTTCTCCAGTTGCAGCAGCGAAAACGCGATATTGTCGTTGATCAGCAACCAGTCAGCCTGATCCTGCAGATTCAACGAGTCGACTTTCACTTCGGACTTAAACCGCTTTTGCCAATTCTTGTAGAACGCGACCTGTTCTTCATAGGCCTTCGAACTCACGTCATCCAGAATCGCGTCTAGCTCGATGATCTTCTTTGTCTTCGGATCAGTGTGCTTGTGGTGTCCCGCATAGCTAGCGTTTACCGGCGAAAGGGCCAGCGAATCGTACATATATTGTTCGGCCATCTTGGCGAACTTTGGGTCACGCTGTGTCGTGTCGGTAGCCATGGGTTTCTTTTGTGCTGTCGCCATCAGTGCAACAGTTAACATCGCGAATAGAAGAATTTTGCGCATAGATCACTCCGGCTCAGGAGTATACGCGCCGGGCAGACAATCATAAAAAAGGCCCCTTATGAAAAGGGGCCTTTTAGGAGAGGAGCAATGTTGCTTGGGGGGTTCAGAACTTTATTTCGGACACCGCTCGCCGCAGTGCCAGGCGCGCTTGGTGCAGTCCTCGTTTCGATTCGTCTGTGTTGATGCCCAGGGTGCGGGCAATGCGGCTGTGATCGTAGCCTTCTACGTCGTGCATCAGGAAAATCAGTCTCTCTGTGTGCGGAATCTGCACAACCGCGCGTTCGAGCACGGCACGTTTCACATTCTTGCGAGCATTGGCAGTTTGGTTGGCAACGGGCTCGTCCAGCGTCAAGTCTCCAATGGGAGCGGTAGAGCGGATCTCATTCACCAGTGCCGTATCCAGCACTTCAGCCGAAGGCGTCGAGTTAACGGCGAATGTATTCAGGAATACCCGCGACGTCAATTCTTCCGCGGCAAGTTCGTTATCAGTCAAATAAAAAGCTAAGTTGTAGATCCGGTTCTGGTGCTGTTGGTAGATGGCCTTCAGGCTGGCCGTACGCTCCATCAGAGCGGGAATTTCGTAAGCAAACCCTGTAAGTTTTGCGTTGATGATGATGCTCGCCATTAGTCCCCCTGTCTGCTAAATCTTTGATTTCTGCTATTGGGGACCCGAACCTGGGGGCTGGGTCGCCTTCATTACTGCACTTGCCAAGCCACTTCAGAGTTGCTGCCGCATCGTCCTGCGCAACGCCTGTAGTTAGTGCAAGCACCATGCCCATCAGCAATAAACGCCTGCTTTTACTTTGGAAAATCAGCCAACCTGCTCTTTTTCAACACTTAAGAAGAGTTTCCCGGGACGTAACGGAACTTCCCTCAGGCTCTTTGTGGCGGGATCAACTTTGAAGAATGTGGTACACAAGTACCAACATTCGGAACTTGAAGGGGATAAAGTGAGTCTGCAATTCACTTGCGGGGAATCTAGATTTGATGGGAAAAAGACAGGAACGGTTGGTACTTAACTGGCAGAGGCTGCACTTTTATTTGCTTGCATAGCGCTTGCCGTCAGCGCAATTAAGTCCGATACCTCGAATGGCTTGCTGATGTACGAGATACCATTCTCCTCCAAATACTTGCGCAGTTCGCTATCTGTCAAGCTGCTCAGCGTGAGCACCACCCGTCCTTTTGATTCAGGACGGTGCTCGGCCAGCCAACGATAGACATCGATACCGTTCAGCGCACCCGGCATTGCGCTGTCCACCAATATGGCGTCGAACTGTTCCGCGGCGAGAGTCGCGATCGCCAGTTCCGCCGAGTTCAGGCACACCACTTGAGCGCCGGCGCCGGCCAGCACTTCCCGCTCGAAATCCAGCACCGCCTCCTCATCATCCACAATCAACACCCGTCCCTGCAGCGGAACCGATCTTTCGCTGAGATCTGCTGTCTTCGATACCGCTGCTTCTGCCGCCATTGGAAGCACCACTTGCAGTACAGCACCTCCAGACGGATGGTTGTAGGCCCGGATGTCGCCGCCGTGCTCTTTGATGATGCCGTAGCAAATACTCAGCCCCAACCCGGTCCCTTTGCCCACACTCTTCGTTGTGTAGAAGGGATCGAAAATTCTGTTCACTTCTTTAATTCCAGGCCCGCTATCGTGGAACTCCAGCGAGACGTGCGCGTCCTGCACGACAATGCTGACTTCCAGTTTGCCGCCTCGCGAACGCTCCAGGATTGCATCTACCGCGTTGTTGATGATGTTCAGGAATACCTGTTCGAGTTGGTGTGCATCGGCTACAACCGCCCCGAGTGTCGAAGGGAAATTGCGCTCCACCTGGATGTTGTGAATGTTCAGGTCGTAGTCGCGCAAAGCCAGCGTGTCTTCTACGATCCGCCGCACGTCCACTGGCATCTTTGCCGGCTTTCTCTGGCGCGCAAAGGACAGTAGGTTCTGCACCACGCGATGGGTACGCTGCGCCTGCTTGTAGAGCTTGCTCACAAACTCGCGCTGATGTTCAGTGAGGTCTTCCCCTTCCAGAAGTTGCGAATACCCAAGTATTGCCGTCAGTGGATTATTCAGCTCGTGCGCCACGCCTGAGATCAGTTGCCCGACCGCCGACATTTTCTCGCTTTGCAGCAACTGCTCCTGCGTCGAACGCAAATGCTCGTATGCTTTTGAGGTCTCTTCGTACAGTCGAACTTTCTCGGTACTGTTCGCAAGTTGCCGGCCGAGCGCAATCATCAGCCCTTCGTCACGGTCGGAGAATGCATTCTGGCGTCGGCTGCTGATGCCCAGCACGCCGAGAAGTTTTCCGCCGGACCACATCACTACCCAAGCCCACGACTGCAAACCTTCCGCCCCAACGAATGCCTTGAATTCATTGGGCAGCATCTCCAGTTCACGCTGGGTGATGATCTCCACGTGGTTTTCCGCCAGCAACTCGCGAAAATCTGCTGGGATCGTAACGCTGCCGAGATTGCTGCCTAGTTCCGAGCGATGTCCAAACGCTGCCGCGCGCCGCAGCACCTGCCGGTCGGGATCGAAAAGGAAGATGGCTGCGGTATCAGCCATGAAGATGTCGATCAGGTGCCGCAGGGCCAGGTTAATGATCTCGTCCATGTCGAAGGACTGGCTGGCCAGCACCGCGATCGAGTTCAGCGCTTCCAGTTCGCGGTTCCTGCGCCGTACTTCATCTTCGGCCCGTTTCTTCTCCGTGATGTCGAGCAACACGCCGTGATACCGGATGATGTTTCCTGAAGCCGTCTTTGATGCATAGCTATTCTCGAGGACTGTCACCATGGAGCCGTCCTTACGCTTCAGGTTGACCTCGAAATTCTTCACCATTCCATTCTTCTGCATCTTCTGCAGGAACACGTTGCGATCGCTCGGATGCGCATAGAACGTCTGCGCAATCTCTTTTGACAGCACGTCGTCGCGGCTCTCGTACCCGAGCAGGTGAACGAACGCGTCGTTGCAGTCGATGACTCTTCCGTCCGGCGTCGATACGAACACGCCTTCCTGTACCTGCTCGAACAGTGTCCGGTATCTCTCTTCTGCCGCCCTTCTCGCCGTAGTGTCGCGGATAATGTGTACAGTTCCGCCAGGACCGTTTTCGTCCGCCACATAGGTCGTCGTCGAAACTGTTGCGAAGCCGCCAAAGCAGGGGTCCGGTTGGTCCCGAAACTCGCTGGCGAAACCTTCGCAGTACGGGCATTCCTTCCATGTCGACTGGAAATGCGGCAGCACCGATCCGCAGGTTCGCCCGACCACCGCTTCCTGGCTGGTGCCCAACTTATTCAGCAATGCGCGGTTCGCCTTGATGATCCGGTGACTATCGTCATGCACAAGGATCGGATCCGGCAGGGCGTCAAACGTGTTCGCCCACTGTCTCTGCGAACGGAGAATTTTCGCGATCAACTGCAGGTTTTCGATCGCGATACCGAGTTGCCGGGCTGCCGCGGCCAGGAATCGCAACTCGTCTGGCCGGTAGTGACGGGAATGTGAGTTTCCAACCACCAGTATCCCGATTACAGTCGCCTTCCCCTGCACCGGAATAACCACCATGTGATCCAGTTTTTCTCCGTGCAAAGTCTCCAGGATCTGCTGGTGTTGATTGCGGCGGTAAAGAATGATCGGCTCTCCGCCTTGGATCAGTTCGCTTCCGTACGGTCCTTCGAGTGGAATTCTCCATCTCGTCCGCAAGAACGCATCCGTAAGCCCGACATGTGCGCGCATCTCCATCTGGTCGCCCACAATGAGCCGAAACCAAACGGCTTTCGCCGACATGAGTCGCTTAATCTGCTGCAGCGCCACCAGCATGACGGCATGTTCGTCCTCGGCCGTCGCCACTGTCCCAATCACTTCGTTGACGACATCCAGCCGCCGCGTTCGCGTTCGGGACTCATCCAGTACCAGCAGCAGCATGCTGAGCCCAAGCAGGCTCTGGATCAACAGGTCGAAGTTCGCGTGGTCCTGCGCCGTGCTGATGTCAAAGTCGATGTGCATCAGGAACAGCATCACCGACATCACCCAGGGACTAGCCTGCCGTCGCCCCCGGCTGAACCGCACCAGCAGGATGGCTGCCGAGAAGGTTCCAACCCTGTATAGGATCTGGAACACCCATTCCAACTGCTCCACGGGGCTATTAGGAAGGCAGACTTTCCAAACCACGATCGCCATCGCGGCCGCCGTGGATGCCCCCACGACAATCAGCCACCGCCGTCTTTGTAGGTAATCGAATACCGCTGAGGCAAAGAGACCCGCCGAGATCAGAAATGCGGCGTACGTCAGGACCACCGTGGAACGGCTGTATGCCCCTCCCCAGGTTTGAGTCGCCCCGATCTGGTACAGCAAATACGCCGACCACCCGGTAATCCAGAAAAACAGGTATCGTTCTCGAAATGTGCGGTAGATAAGGACGCCTGCTGTCAGCAGGACGAGGGTGCTGGCAGTGTCGGCAAGGTTGTCGACAGTGGCCAATCGTTCCAACCAGCCATACGCGACTAGCGCAGAAAGCATGTGAGCCCGAACATCGGTGAATGGGCTTGTATATCACGGAATCTAGTCGATTACGTTGGTTTTTTACCCGAGAGGTGCCGTGAAAGGAACTGAGATACAATGCGCTTAAGTTCAACAGGATCGGGGAATGTCGGCAGAGCGAATTCTTATCGTTGATGACGAAGACGCGATTAGGGAGATTGTCGCGTCCATGCTGTCTCTCGCGGGTTACAAATGCCAGCAGGCCGCCTCAGGCGTCGAGGCGCTCGCCGTCTTACAGTCGGGCGAAGAGTTCGAACTCATGCTTTCCGACCTGATGATGGCCGAACTCGACGGTATCGGCCTACTGGAGCGCACCAAGGAAAAGTATCCCGACATGCCAGTCGTGATGGTTACCGCCGTCCACGACATCTCCGTCGCGCTTGCTGCCCTTCGCAACGGCGCCTACGACTATCTCCTCAAGCCCTTCGAGCGCGAACAATTGCTGGCTACCGTCCGCCGCGCCATGGAAAATCGTCGCCTTAAGCTGGAAAACCGGGCCTATCAGGTGAATCTGGAAACCCTGGTCGCCGCCCGGACCGAGCAACTGCGGCAGGCTATGTCTGACCTGGAGCGCTCATACGACATCACCCTCGAAGCCCTCGGCGATGCGCTCGACTTGAAAGATGCCGAAACCGAAGGCCACTCCAAGCGCGTCACCGCGTTCACCATTGCTATCGCGCGCGCTATGGGCCTCAGCTCAGAGCGGATTCGTGTCATCGCCCGCGGCGCTTTCCTGCACGACATCGGTAAGATGGCTATTCCCGACGCCATCCTTCGCAAGCCCGGCGCCCTCACTCCGGAAGAGATCAACATCATGAAGGAGCACTGCTGGCACGGTTATCAGATCCTTCGCAAGATCCCCTTCCTCACCGAAGCTGCGGAGATCGTGTACGCCCACCAAGAACGCTGGGATGGCACTGGTTACCCGCGTAACCTCAAAGGGGATGAAATCCCCATGGGGGCTCGCATATTCTCGCTGGCCGACACCATGGACGCCATTATGTCCGACCGTCCCTATCGCGCCGCGCAGCCCTTTTCCGCCGCCCGGGACGAAATCGTTCGCTGGTCCGGACGACAGTTCGATCCCAATATCGTGAATACCTTCGTGGAAATGCCCGAGAGCATCTGGCACGACCTGCGCAAGGAGATCAACTCGCAGATCTATCGCTTCACACCACAGCCCGGCGCAGGCAAATTCGCCTCGGTGTAGCCAACATCGTCTGAATTTTCTGGGGGATGTTTTTAGGAATAGGCTGCCCTGCGGGGGTATAGGGCAATATTGCGTGGTCGACTGCTACTGGGCCGTTTCCATCGAATCCAGCGTTTCCGCTACCCGGTTCAGCGCCATCTGGATCCGGTCCAGTTCCCGCTGTGCGGCTTCGTTCCACTCGGCCAACCGGCTCGGAGCGTCCGAAGCACTTTCTGCCAGCCAACTGATTACTCGTCGGCCACGGTCGGTAAACAGCAGTACTCCCAAACCGCCCAGACCCATGACAGTCATCGGAAGATACCACTTGCGCATAATCTCTCCCTTAGCCCGTTCAACAATGAATTGCAATTGATACTGATTCATACTGATAGCAAGTGTTGGATGCGTTCGCAACGCAAAAGTCTCCTCGCACATAACAAAAGTACTTACCTCGACGGTACTGTCCTCTAGGATGGCAAGTTCCCTCCCCTCTGTAACCTATCGGATTAATCGCCTAATCCACTACTTTCATCCACAGAAAGGGTTCTATACTCCAGGAACGCAAGCCTCCACAGACGCTGTGCGTTCCCACGGAAACTTAAAGAATTCGAGGTTCATTATGGCCAACAGGCGTTCGGCATGGCTGATCACAGCATTATTTGTGCTGGCTTCTTTGCCGGCATTCGCCCAGTGGAGCACTCGTCCAGATCCATCTTCAGGCAACGCTCCCGGCCCCAATTACATTCCCGAGGGCACTCGCTTCATCGTCAAACTCGACGACACCCTCGACACCAAGAAACTCAAGGTCGGGAAACAGTTCAAAGCCAAGCTCGCCGAGGATCTCGTTGCTCCTAACGGATCGGTTATTCCCGCCGGTAAAAAGATCAAGGCTCACGTCAGCGACGTCGATCAGGGCGTGCACGGACGTATCCTCATCAGCTTCGACGAGATCGAAACCAGGAAAGGCTGGCGGCCTCTCGTTGCCAGTATCACCGACGTACCCGGCGAGAAGGGCGTGAAGCCAGTCGGCTCCGAAGGCGAAATTGAGCGCAAGGGTCGCGACAAGAAGCGAATGATCGAAGCCGCCGCCGTTGGCGCTGCCGTCGGCGCCGGAACTGGTGCGATTGCTGGCGGTGGTAAGGGTGCCGTGATAGGCGCCGCCGCTGGCGCGGGCGTCGGAATGATCACCGGCCTCCTGACCGACCGTGAACTCAAGCTAAATAAGGGGCAGCAGCTCGAACTTCGACTCGATCGGCCCCTGCAAGTTCCACAAGGCTGATCGTTCTCTCAACGAGCGATCCGCAGATTTTTTCGATAAACTGACACACAAAGCGCGGGCTCAAGGCCCGCGTTTCTTTTGGGAGCAAGGATGAAAGTAAAGAGCTTTGTATTTGTGATGTTCATGTTCGTAGCGCTGGCTGCCGTCGCGCAGAGCCAGCCCACCTCGGGGATCATCCCCAACACCATCTATATCGGCGCCGACGGCAAATTCGAAGCCGCGCCCGATACCGCCGTCATCACCTTTGGTATTTCCGCGCAGGAAAGCACCTCCCGCGCCGCCTACGACCGCGCCGCCCAGGCTTCCGACCAGATCCGCAATCTTCTGAAGCAGAATGGCATCGACCCCAAGACTGCTGAAATCGGTTACTTCTCCCTCCAACCCGTCTACGACTACCGCAACCCCAAGCGCAAGCTCATCGCCTACCGCGGGAATAGCAGCGTCACTCTGAAGCTCAAAGACTTCGCCAAAGTCGGCCCTATTCTCCAGGGACTCGCTGACCTCGATGTCACCGAGAATCAACAGATCTCATACATCCTTGACAACATCGACGAAGCCAAGGTCAAGGCCACTCAGGACGCCCTTCAGCGCGCTCGCCAGCAAGCCGCCGCCGTCGCGACCGCCGGCGGACGCAACCTGGGCGATATGGTTTATGTCTCCGTCGATACCTTCGAGCCGCCCCGCCCCGTGCCCATGATGCGCACCATGAAGATGGCCGAGGACGCCGCCGCTTCCGCACCGAACGCCGAGTTCTCCCCCGAGAAAGTAACCATCAGCGCCCACGTCAACGTTCTGTACTCGTTGAGGTAGGCTGTGGCTATCAAGGCGGGCCATTTCCCCGGTCTGGTCCGCCTTCCTTCTTCCCCCGCTTCCACCCGATTCGGCCTTCCGTAAATGCCTGATTTCGCAGCCAGATAACTGGCGTTTTGCCCACCGAAACGGAACCCAGTTTTCCCTCCGAGGGAAAACTACTTCCACTTTCCTCTTTCGGGAATTATTCCACCGAGCGACATGTCCGTAAGTTGTTCAAAACAGGCCACAGTCATAGTTACCACCGTGTCAAAAAGTAACCACCCGTTTGGCATCCGCTGTGCATTAGGTACGTGCAGTTCAGTTTGTGCCGCTACATGCGGGGAGGATGAACTCAATGACCAAGGGCCTGAAATTACTGCTCGTATGTGCGGCTCTCATGCTGTGCACGACTTTTGCATCGGCCGATATCTTTACCGCGGGCAGTGGACCCTATACGGTGAACTTCATTGCGTGTTCGCCATGCGATCCGCTGACCGTGATCCCTGGCGTATCTGCCCAGATCACTTTCACCAACTTCCAATTCAGCTACGACAACGTCAATAACAAGACCAATTTGACGTTCGACATGAGCATCTTCAACAGCTCCACGTACGATTCCCGCATCTCGACGATCGGGTTCAACACGAACCCGAACATCCTGGCCACGGGAAACACCGTTTCCGGCGTCTTCGACACCGTTGACGTGAGCGGAAACTTCCCGTACGGGATCGGAGGCGTTGAATTTTGCTTTAGCGACCAGAACTGCGCGGGTGGTGCCGGCGGTGGCGTAACCAAGGGCAATGTCGGCCTTGCCAGCGCTTCGCTCTTCTTCGCAGGGAACGTCAATACTGTGGCATTCGACAACATCTATCTCAAGTACCAGGCCGTCACCATCCCTGGTGTCTTGAACGGTGCCTCGATCGGTGGCGTCCCCGGAGAGAATCCGCCTCCACCGCGTCTACCCGAACCAGCCAGCCTCCTGCTGCTGGGTGCGGGCATGACCGGTATGGCATGGCGCCTCCGTCGGAACCTCTAATTAGTTCGTAACTGGCCGAAAGCTGGGCCACCCCTCGCGGGTGGCCCTTGTTATTCCTCTAGTCATCCCTGCCTCGTAATGCTATTTACTCCGCCGCCATCATGCGGTGGAACATCCTCGTCCTCCAAACTGCAAATTTCTGCACCTTCCCTCAAGTCCACGAAGAGACCCTAATCCGTTCCAGTGCCGTAAGTTACTGAAGTTCAAACTGTTGTAGGTTACTGCTCGCCTAGTGGGTGATGGTACGGAACCTGCGGCTATCGTTCCGAACCAGGTTTTTGAGGGGGGAGCTCCTATGAATAAGGTCCTGAAGATGGTTCTGGTCTGCATGGCACTGATGCTGTGCACCACCTTCGCATCTGCTGATGTATTCACCGCTGGCAGTGGACCCTATACAGTCAACTTCATCGCGTGCTCACCATGCGACCCGCTGACCGTAGTCAATGGCATCACTGCCCAGGTTACGTTCTCCAACTTCGTCTTCACATACGACGGCGTCAATGACAAAACGAATTTGACGTTCAGTATGAGCATCTACAACAACTCCACGTTCGATTCCCG
This sequence comes from Terriglobales bacterium, assembly GCA_035561515.1. NCBI lineage: Bacteria > Pseudomonadati > Acidobacteriota > Terriglobia > Terriglobales > Terriglobales bacterium. Next base: position 254,654 of record DATMXP010000024.1, read on the forward strand.
TGTAGCAACGGTTGGGTTCAACACGACTCCTACCATAATGAGCACGGGCAATACGGTTACTGGAGTTTATGACACTGTGGACGTGAGTGGAAACTTCCCGTACGGAATCGGCACAGTGGAATTCTGCTTCAGCGACGTGAACTGCGCTGGCGGCGCGAGTGGTGGTGTAACCAAGGGCAATACCGGAACCGCTGCCGCTTCTCTCTTCTTTGCCGGAGACATCAGTTCCGTTGCGTTCGACAACATTTATCTGAAATATCAGAGTGTCAACATCCCGGGCGTAATGACCGACGGCTCGCTTGGTGGCGTCCCTGGAGATGGCCCGCCTCCGCCACGTCTACCCGAACCTGCTGGCCTCGCGCTGCTGGGCGCTGGCATGACTGGATTGGCTTGGCGCCTTCGCCACAAAAACTAACATCCTAGCCTGAATCTCTCCTGGGGCCACCCCTTCGGGTGGCCCTTAATTCTGCCTCGCACATGCCCCCTTCTAGATCCATCTTCATTCGAAAACTGGCGACTGGGTAACTGCCCTGACAAACGGCTATAATTTTGGGTTTCATACTCACCCCAGTCCTTTGTCAGGAGTCATTATGGCCACCACCGCCGAACAAGTCCGCACTCGTACCGAATCTGACAGCATGGGCACCATTGAGGTCCCCACCAATGTGTATTGGGGCGCCCAGACCCAGCGTTCGCTGCACCACTTCAACATCGGCCGCGACACCATGCCGCCCGAACTCATCCGCGCATTCGCGATTCTGAAAAAAGCCGCCGCGCTCGTAAACCAGGACCTCGGCAAGCTTCCGGCAGACAAAGCCAAACTCGTCGTCCAGGCCGCCGACGAAGTCATCTCCGGCAAGCTCAACGATCAGTTCCCTCTTCGCATCTGGCAAACCGGCAGCGGCACGCAGACCAACATGAACGTGAACGAAGTCATTTCCAACCGCGCCATCGAAATCTCCGGCGGCCAAATGGGCTCGAAGAAACCGATTCATCCCAACGACCACGTCAACATGTCGCAGTCTTCGAATGACACCTTCCCGACAGCCATGCACATCGCCGCCGCCGAACGTGTGAAGAACACACTCATTCCAGCCGTCAAAGTCGTTCGTGATGCTATCGCGGCGAAGGCAAAAGAGTTCGACGGGATCGTCAAAATTGGTCGTACCCACCTTCAGGACGCAGTGCCGCTCACCATCGGTCAGGAGTTCGGCGGATGGGCCGCCATGCTCGACCGTGATATCAAGCGACTGGAACAGGTTTTGGAAGGTCTCTATGACCTTGCGATCGGCGGAACCGCTGTCGGCACAGGCCTGAACACGCACCCTGAGTTCGCCGAGCGTGCCGCGAAAAAGATCTCTGAACTCACCGGACTTCCCTTCCGCTCGCACCCGAACAAGTTTGCCGCCCTCGCCGCCCACGACGAAATCATCTTCGCTCAAGGCGCACTGGAAACGCTCGCAGCCTCGCTGATGAAAATTTCCAACGATATCCGCTGGTTGGCTTCTGGCCCGCGTTGCGGATTGGGCGAACTCGTCATTCCAGAAAATGAACCCGGATCGTCGATCATGCCCGGCAAGGTCAATCCAACCCAGTGTGAAGCCATGACGATGGTTGCCGTTCAGGTTCACGGCGCAACGGCCGCGGTCGGCTTCGCCGGTTCGCAAGGGAACTTCGAACTCAACGTCTTCAAGCCCGTCATGATTTACAACTTCCTGCACTCCGTGACCCTCATCTCCGACGCCTGTCACGGCTTCGTCGAGTTCATGGTGCAAGGCATCGAAGTGGACCGGAAGAAGGTGGACTACTACGTGAAGAACTCGCTGATGCTCGTCACCGCTTTAGCCCCAAAGGTCGGTTACGACAAGGCAGCCAAGATTGCTCATACCGCACACGTCGACCACAGCAGCCTGCGTGAAGCCGCGCTGAAACTCGGCTATCTCACTGGCGAGGAGTTCGACGCCACCGTGAAACCGGAGACGATGACACATCCGTAATAGACATGTTTTCAGACTAATGCTGTCTTGGAACGGCCGCCAGAAACAGGCGGCCTTTTCTTATGCGCTGGCTTTTCTCGGACCGTTGCTCCAGTTATTGCGAAAATGAAGCATTGGATATTCAGCACTCTTTGCAGCATCGAGTTCTGGCTGTAGCGTGGCGATCAGACGCGACGCCTCGATGAGCCTCTGCAGATCGTTTTCAGTGAAATCCGGTCCCGCCATCGCCGGCGTCATGCCCTTCCGGCAAACCTGGATGACACCAAGTAGCACGCCGTCTGACGCAACGATTGGCACCGACATGATTTTCTGAATCGGGTCCGGCATCTCGGAAAGCGGCCGCGAGTTGTTCAACACGATCCGCTCAAACGAGGTGTGGTGAGGAACTTGCGGAAAGTTATTGAAGTACAACGGTCGTCGCCCGCGTGCGCTTTGGGCAGCGATCGCCGAACTCGTGAGCGGTATCGATCCGGCACTCTGTAACTCTACCGGATACAGAAAAATCAATTTGTCTTCTTCGACCCACAACAGGCCGACGTCAGTGCTTTGTACGCCGAACATTCTCGCGATTTCGACGCTGATTCTGCCTGGCACACACTTCTTCACGTCTGCCAGCTTCTCGAGTCCATTGAGCCCAAACATAAAAATACCTGCCTAATCTTGCGCCCGTTTAACCTACACGACAAGGCACTCAGGTCGATGTACTTCCAGCCAATCGCTCTCATATCCTTTGGGTTATTCGACCCGAAATCACTGATTCTAAAGCGGAATCCCACCACGTCTGCGACATTCCGGATACAATCATCCTCTACATGTGCGGAAGATATCGTCTTGGCCGTGGGCGCGAGGCCTTCAAGAAGTATTTCGGTGCGGACCGCGAGGGATACGACTGGTCTCCGCGATTCAACATTGCACCCACGCAGCAGGTACCTGTGATCCGGCAGGATGCGAAAGAACCGCTTCGGCTTCTCTCCGATATGCGATGGGGGCTGATTCCCTTCTGGGCTAAGGATCCGTCCATCGGCGCGAAAATGATCAACGCTCGCTCAGAGGATGCTGCCGCGAAGCCGGCCTTCAAAGAATCATTGTCAGAACGCCGGTGCTTGATTCCCGCCGATCGCTTCTATGAATGGCAGAAACAACCGAAAAGCAAACAGCCATACTGTTTCCAACTCGCGGACGAAGCGGTTTTCGCCTTAGCCGGCATCTGGGATCATTGGAGGACTCCCCAAGGCTCGATGTTGGAGACATGTTCTATCCTGACAACTTCTCCAAACACGTTAACCCAAGACGTTCATGATCGAATGCCGGTGATTCTCCCGCCCGAGCACTACGATCTGTGGCTCGATCCCGGGTTCCACGACGTCGCTTCCATCACCGAATTGCTCAAGCCCTATGATCCCCAGCTCATGAAGAAGTTTCCGGTCAGCACGCGCGTAAATGCCGTCGCAAATGACGACCCGGAATGCTCTGCGCCGGCTCACTCTGCCCAGGCTGCGCTCGGATTCTAGTCAGCGCTTACGTCGCGAAGAGGTTGTCTTTTTCGTCTTTGAGTTCTTGTCGACTCGGATTTTCCATGCCGTCTTGAGCGCACCAAGAACAACGTCTTCGCTGGCGCGCGCGAGCACCAGGTGCGTCGCACCCATTCTTCCCCAACCACCCGCGATCGGGATGAAGACCTCAGGGGCCTCAGCGACAAATTGGGCCTGCACTTCGGGCGTCAGCAACAGGTTGCCGTAGCCCTGCTTGACAGACGCGAGGGTGGCGAAGATGTGGCCACCAACCCGGAAGTCAACCGACCCCATATGCGATCCTTCTTCCGCACCTTCAAGGCTCAACGCAAGTCGTCGAAAATCGTTTCCGTTCATTTGTTCCCGTGGATGATTTTGAGGTCAGCCAGCCACTTCATCAGCAGCTCCGGCCAGATTCCGGCTACAGCATTGTACTTTGCCCGCATGCCGTATCCGTGACCGCCGGTCGGGTAAAGATGCATCTCGGCCGGGACCTTGGCGGCCGCTAATGCGCCGTAATAAAGCAGGCTATTCTCAACGTGAACGGGATCATCTTCCGTCTGAAACAGAAATGTCGGAGGTGTGTTGGCATTCGGTTGTACTGCAACCGAAAGCCGCTGATCGTCCGCGCTGCGGCGAATCATTCCGGGATATAGCAGAACGGCAAAATTCGGGCGGCAATCCAGTTCGTCCGCGGAATCAACTTTCGCATAAGTTCGCTGAGGATGATTACTGAGAGCGGCCGAAAGGTGTGCTCCCGCCGAAAATCCCATCACACCAATCTTCGCCGGATCGATCTTCCATTCCTTTGCATGCTGTCGCACGATCCCCATCGCGCGTTGCGCGTCTTCGAGTGGCTGTTTCCATGGCTCCGGTTTCTGGTCGAGGTAAACCCGATACTTCACCAGCACGCAGTTCACGCCCTTGCTCACGAGCCACTCGCAAATTTCCGTACCCTCAATGTCGAACGCCAGCCAGCGGTACCCTCCTCCGGGAAAAACCAGCATGGCGGATCCTGTGTTGTTCTCGCCGGCTCGATAAATCGTCATCACCGGGTCGGTGACGTTCGTGATGCGAGTAACTTTCCCCTTGGCGCCATCGAGATCAGGTCGATTTACAACGCTCTCGGCTGATGCATTGGCGGTGACGCCAGGAGCGCCTTTGGGCCACAGCTTCAACGAGAGTGGCTCTTGTGCTTGTGCGATGGAGATGATGAGAGCAAAAAGCAGTATGAAACCGGAAACCCTGATCACGCGCATTCCTCCGTCGCCGACATCTTACGACAGCGCCCGGGAAATAGCGTCTACGAGCAAACTCGGAGTTATTCTGGCGCTACTTTCAGGATCTCAATGGCACTAGCCTGCCATTCGCCTTCTTTATCCTGATTTGCAGTCAGGCGCACCTCGGCCCCTTCGCGCACTCCGTCTTCGGGTTTAGCTTCACGTTTTGCTTTGGGAACAGCCGCGCTGTATGTGACCTTCGCAGTCGAGATCTCGACCCGGCGCGTCGGACCTTTCGGACCCTGAACGAACACCCATTTCTTGCCGGACTCCAGATTCGGACCGTTCACCACCTGGCCGGTGAAGCTGCCGTCGGTGGCAAAAGCGACGCTGCAGCAGAAAAGAAGCGCAACGAGAACAGTTTTCCTCACGTCACATCAGATGCCAAATTCCACAATCAAGTAACGTGAGCCCTAAGTTAGCTCAGGCGAGCTATTTCGGAATCCAGGAACTCGATCTGCTTTTTCAGCATTTCGCGATGGCGCTCGTTCTGCGACTTACGCATCTGGTCCTCAGCATAGACTCTGGCCAGGCGCAATTCCTGCGCTCGCTGCGCCTTTGCAACTTGCTCCTTGGAGCGCTGTCCTTTTCCATCAGTGCTTGTGGGTTTCGAAAACTGGCTCTGCTGCTCTTCAACCGACTTACTTTCCCAGCCCCTTGCCATGCTTCCATTCTATGTCCAGAAGCGTTCACCCGCTATAATCGCTAATTCGCACTCATCTTTTTGTTTGTGCTGTAAGGAATCCGATGTCTCTTGAACTGAAAATCCACGAACTCCGCCGTCAGAAGCTTCAGCAGATTGAAGCTCTGGGTCAGCAGTCTTATCCCTACAAATACGAATTCAGCCATCTCGTCCCGCAGGTCCTGGCCGAGTACGGTGAAAAGCAGGGTCCGGAACTCGAAGCCAACCGCGCCGAAGTGCGCGTTGCTGGCCGCATTATGGCCGTCCGCCTGATGGGGAAAGCCGGATTCATGCACCTTCAGCAGGCGGGGCAACGGCTCCAGGTGTACGTCAAGAAAGATGACGTCGGGGAAAAGCAGTTCGAGTTGTTCAAGTTGCTCGACATCGGCGATCACATCGGCGTGAAGGGATACCTTTTCCGCACGCGCACCAACGAGCTTACGGTTCACGTGCAGGAGATCACATTCCTTTCAAAAGACCTGCTTCCCTTGCCGGAAAAATGGCACGGCCTCACCGACGTCGAACTTCGGTACCGGCAGCGCTACGTCGATCTCTTCATGAATCCGGAAGTCCGAGAGGTGTTCGTCAAGCGTGCGCAAATTGTGCGGTCCATTCGTCGCTGGTTCGACGAGCGCAACTACGTGGAAGTCGAAACTCCCATGATGCAGCCGCTCTACGGTGGAGCCGCCGCACGTCCGTTCGTCACCCACCACAACACGCTGGATATCGACCTGTATCTCCGCATCGCGCCTGAACTCTATCTGAAGCGCCTGACCGTCGGCGGACTCGATCGCGTGTACGAGATCAACCGTAACTTCCGCAACGAAGGCATCTCGACGTCCCACAACCCTGAATTCACGATGTTGGAGTTCTACCAGGCCTACGCCGACATGTACGACATGATGCAGATCACCGAGGATCTGCTCTCGTCCGTCGCGCGCGAAACTACCGGAAGCCCGAAGGTAAAGTTTGGTGATCATGAAATCGACTGGTCGAATTGGCAGCGACTCACCATGCGCGAAGCCATCATCAAGTACTGGCCCGACGAAGCCGGAAACAAGCCCGAGATCAGCGATTTCGATACCGTCGAGTCGGTCGGCCAGCTTGTGGCACGCCTGAACGCTTCGCGGACGCCCCACATGGTATTCGATCCCAAAGCCCCGGCTGGCAGGACAATCGCTGACCTCTTCGAGGCCGTGGCCGAAGAGCATCTCATCCAGCCGACAATCATCTACGAGTTCCCGATGGCCATCTCGCCGCTCGCGAAGAACAGCCGCAAGCCGGAAGACCGCGAAAACTGGGTCGAGCGCTTTGAAGTCTTTGTCGGCGGAATGGAGATCGGCAACGCCTTCAGCGAACTCAACGATCCCGAGGAGCAGCGCCGCCGTTTTGAACAGCAACTCGCCGAAAAGGCGCGGGGTGACGAAGAAGCTCACCAGATGGACGAAGACTACGTTCGTGCCCTCTCCTACGGCATGCCGCCTACTGGTGGCGAAGGCATCGGCGTCGACCGCCTCGCCATGTTACTGACCGACTCCCACTCCATCCGCGACGTCATTCTCTTCCCCCTGATGCGCCCGGCGCAGCCGCAAGAATTGGTGACGGAAGAAGAGACTGCCGAATCGGAGAAGAAATAATCATGGTCAGATTCGGAATTATCGGCTTTGGACTTCATGCAGTGAAGCGTTTGATGCCCGGCTTTGCGCGGACCAGCAACTGCAAAGTCACCGCGCTTTCGCGGCGCGACCGTCAACGCGCAGACGAATGCTCCAAACAGTTCCAAATCCCTCACGCCTTCACATCCGTGGAGGAACTTTGTGCGTCGCCGGAAGTCGACGCCGTTCTGGTCACCAGCCCGAACGCCTGCCACTTGAGCGAAGTTCTCACTGCGGCGAAGCATGGCAAGCACATCCTTTGCGAGAAGCCGATGGGCATGAATGCCGCCGAATGCCGCGAGATGGTGGAGGCAGCCAATAAGGCTGGCGTTCTTCTCGGAATCGCACACGTATTCCGGTTCACCGAAACAGTTCCCTATTTCCGGCAACTACTCGCGACCGGACAGATCGGCCGGCCTACCTTCGCCCACAGCGACTTCTCCTTCTTTGCTCCATCGGATCACCCGCGCAAGTGGCTGCACGACCGATCCATCGCTGGCGGAGGCCCCATCGCCGACATCGGTGTGCATTGCGTCGATACGCTCCGTTACATCCTCAACGACGAAGTCACTGAAGTGACCGCCGTCGGAACCACCGATGAATATTCCCGTGACGTGGAATCAGCCGCCGTCATGACGCTACGCTTCAGCAAAGGGACGCTTGCAACATCGTCCGTTTCCTTCCGCGCTGAATATCATTCCCCGCTCTCCATTCATGGCGAAACGGGCGTAATCTCAGCCAATGACGGTCTCGCCGTTGACTTCCCGGTTACGGTGAACCTGGAACAGAATCGAAAGATCGTCAGCCAACAGACCTTCTCCAACGAACTGGCGTACGCAAAACAAGCCGACGAGTTTGCCAACGCAGTCCAGGGAAAGGCAACCTATCGTTGTCTCGGAGAAGAAGGCTGGCAGAACCAGCGCATACTCGACGCCGCCTTCCGCAGTATGCAGAGCGGCCACCCTGAAAGGGTCAACTAAGCACTCATTCACCACGAAAACACTGCCGAAACCCGGCTCATAGCTTTGTTCATATGTGCTAGGGCTCAGGCACACAACCATAAATTCCCAAAATGGGAACTATCGCCTCACGATATCGTAACTTTAGTTATAGCGGCAGAGTTATGGCATACCATTGCAGCAAGCAATGTGCTCTAACCTCTGTCAAGAAGGTAAGGGACTAGATAATGCATTTTGCTCACATCGTATTTGGCTGGGTTGGTCTTGTGGTCGCTGCGTACGAGAAGAGGAATTTTCATACCAGGGTATGTCGTTGCGGGGCGGTCGCGACCGGGGCTTGCCCGCAGTGCCGTAAATCATTCTGTGAGAAGCACGCTGGCTTTGAATTGCTATGTGACTCCTGCACCAAGTACTGGAATAAATACGGCATCATTGATGGTCCTCCGAAGTCGCAACACTCCGCCATCGAACCATCCAATGTAAGTAGAGAAAACTCGGAGGCTTTCCAGGAAGACACGGAATTGCATTCCGTTCCGTAGACAGGGACGAGCTAGCGGCTCGCCACCGTCTTCGCCAGTCCTGAGGCTTTTCGGAACCACGGGCGGTCACGCCGTTTCTGGAATCCCGGCATCGTGCGTTTTTTGTTGGCGATACGCTGGGTCCACTCCGCCGCTTCAGCGGTACGTCCTTGCGACGCGAGGAAAGCGGCGTAGTAGTACTGAATCTCCGTCGCCGTGGACACGTTCGTCACGCGCTCGAACATGGCCTGGGCTTTCTCCGCCTGGCCGGTCTTCGCATATGCGTTTGCCAGCAGTCCCGCAGCACGATGGAAGTCGTACTTCGGATCTTGCGTCACCACTCGTTCAAGGTCAGCGATAGCAGCCGTCGAATCACCCAATTCGATTTCCGCCAGCGCACGGCGGTAGAAGGTATCCACGGAGTCGGCACGCGAAGCGATCGCACGGTCGAAACATTCTTTCGCCTTTCTGGCCTTCCCGTCTTCCAGATACAACGCGCCCAATTCTTCGAGGTTCGCAGGAGCCGGATTGTCATGCACCAGCGCCTCCAGTTCGTGGATGCGTCCGCGCCGTGGAAAGAATTTGAAACTGTCCCGCAGGAGTCCCGCGTCGGGGATTACCTCGACCACAATGTAGACGAGTGCGCCGAGTCCGCCGCCGAACAGAACGATCCACAACCAGTATCCGTCGGGGCGGCGACGTATGAAGTGCACGATCGCAATCGCCTGCAGGATGATGCCGTAGGGGTAAAAGATCGAGTAAAAGATTCCCATGGGATTAACGCGCGTATTGTAAACGCAAACTCGCCAAATCAGTCCGCACAGAGGTAACTGTTCGGCTCCTGCTCCGGTGTGACAATTCCCTCAGGAGCCACTCCGCCGTTGTACTCCAGCATCCTGTTCTTCCATTTCAGGAATTCGGTAATCGTCTGCGGCTCGATCCGGACCTCGACCCGGCGCAAACTGGCCAGCAGCAGGTTCATTTCGTTCATCAGCCCGTCGGGTGATCGTTGGCTCTGGCGGGCCGGTTTCACAAGCAAAGTGACCGTGCGGTTATGATACTCAAGCAGTCCCCAGCCTTTTGGCAATTCCTCCGGGCGAATCACTCCTCGCGGAGCCAGGTACAGTCGTTCACAACCCAACGCAATCTCGGGTTTCACGCGCCACGGCTTTGCCCGATCCGCAAGGAAATCAGCGCGCGAAACCTTGCATTCCACCACCACCGAGCGGCACTTCCCTTTCCAGCCGATCGCGTCCGGCATCTCCCCGCTGGAACACTGTTGTTCCGACAGAACAATCCCGCAGCGATACCGCCTCAACCACTGTTCGGCGACCTTCACCAACTGCGCGTGAGTCATAGAGGAGTTTTTAAACCGGAGAGAACTTGGAAGGAAGTCCCTATTCGGCTTCATCTTCGCCGCGATAAGGACAGTGTCGGCAGCTCTGCCAGCAACAGGTGCCCCTGCGCTTCAGGTAATCGGCCGTGAAAACCCACTTTCCGTTTTCTACGTAATAGTCGAGACCTTCGATAAGAGGCTGCTGGGATGTGTCCATCGTGATTCTCAGTTTACCAGCAGCCTTTTGGGGTGCTGATGCTCAGCTTGCAGCGATGATTTTGCGCAGTGATTCGTAATCTTCGTCCGCCAGTGCGACGAACCGAAACGGCTGTACCCACCCATTTACCGTCTGCGATCCTGGCAGCAGTTCAGCGATCCCCCGGATCGTTCCGGAGTCGCTGCCGATCCGAAGTTCAACCAGCGATCCTGGCTCAACCGCCCTCGAAGTCTGCGCACGGCCTCCCGTCGCGGAAAGCACATAGAGGTTGCCGCGGATAATCCCTTTGTCATCCACGCGAAAATCAATGGACGCCGGCCGTCGGAGGCTAACTCTTGCAGCCCTGACGGAGGAGTTCGTCTGGGGGAAATGAGCCATGCACGGACTATCTCATGCGTAAGTAATTGGCTGCCAGTTACTAAGGCCCATGTGGAAAAAGCCATGGTACAACCGGGCAGGTACCCGGCCGTGTATTGGTACAACGACCACCCGATTCCAACGCTATTCGCGTTTCACCTTGCCGTTAGCTTTGTGACGTAAGTCCTTACCTGTGGCCACATTTCACGGGTAGGCTACACGGTGTCCATGCGGCCCCGGCTCTCCGACTCCGACATTCCATCTTCGTACCTGCCCACCCTCGATGGCTGGCGTGGCGTAGCCATCTTGCTGGTCTTGTTTTGCCACGTCCATTTCAGCGGCAACTGGTCTCGGCTCGCCCAGGAATACAGCGCCCTGGCAGTAGACCTTTTCTTCGCCATCAGCGGACTTCTGATCACCGATCGCATGCTCCAGGAACATGCTCAAACTGGACGCATCAGCCTGCGCGGCTTCTACATCCGTCGAGTGTTCCGCATATTCCCTGCGGCGTTCTTATTCTTAGCCGCGGTCTCCTTGCTTTGCTGGCTCGGCTTGGTGCCGGCAAGTCGCGTTCAGTTGCTTTCTGCCGCACTGTTCTTTCGGAACTACTACTACGCCGTGGCTCCCGACGGTTGGTTCACCGGGCACTTTTGGTCGCTGTCCGTAGAAGAGCATTTCTATTTCTTTTGGCCTTGTCTGCTGATCCTGATGGGAGTCTCCCGTGCCCGCCGAATTACACCGTGGATTGCAGTCGCCGCTGCCGCATGGCGCACGCTGGATAGTCGTTGGCACTTCGTCTCCGCACCAAGCCTCATCAACGTTCTCACACGCACAGACTACTGTGTTGACTTCCTGTTATGGGGTTGCGTTGCCGGCTTGCTGCTTCGTCGAGAGCGTGCCCAGATGTTATTACGCCGCCTGATCCCCGCGGCTTGGCCCGCCATTGGGATCGTGTTCCTCCTCCTGCTGGTAACCTTTCGACCGAAAGGCAACATCGCTGCCATTGCCCTGCTGATGCCCACATTCCTGCTCGCTACCCTCCTCCACCAACGCAGTTGGCTTGCCAGGATGCTGGAATCTCTGCCGATGCGATCCGTCGGACGAATGTCCTACAGCCTTTATCTGTGGCAACAACTCTTCTTGATCAACGGTCGTACTCCAACGCTCGGACCGCTACAGTCGTTTCCGCTGAATCTCGTCATCCCCATCGCCCTTGCCTGGTGCTCACATACATTTCTTGAGGAACCCCTGCGACGCTACGGTAAAAAGCTCGCCTCCAGAACAAACACGGATAAGACCATTGAAACCCTTCCTCTTGGCGTGGCACAAACAGCGGACTAAATAGAAAAGGCCCAGCATTCCTGCCGGGCCTCTCCGTCAACTTCTTGTTACTTTGTGCGTCCTGCTTCGGCTCCGGAGTGGGTCTTCGCGTAAGCAGCCTGAGCGGCAGCCAAACGCGCAGTCAACACGCGGAACGGAGAGCACGACACGTAGTTCATGCCGACCTGGTAGCAGAACTCGACGGACGACGGTTCTCCACCATGCTCGCCGCAGATGCCAACCTTCAACTTGGGATTGGTCTTGCGGCCCTTCTCGACGCCCATCTTCACCAACTGTCCCACTCCTTCGCGATCGAGCACCGCAAACGGATCCTGCTTCAGGATGCCTTCGCTGACATACGACGGCAGGAACTTGTTGATGTCGTCACGCGAGAAGCCAAACGTGGTCTGCGTCAGGTCGTTGGTGCCGAACGAGAAGAACTCGGCTTCCTTCGCGATCTCATCCGCAACCAGGGCAGCGCGCGGCAATTCGATCATCGTTCCGACCATGTACTCGACCTTCCGCTCCTTCTCGGCGAACACTTCTTCCGCCACACGACGCACAATCGCCGCCTGGTTGGCCATTTCCTTCAGGCCGCCCGTCAACGGAATCATGATTTCCGGCAGAACCTTCACGCCTTCCTTGGAAACCTGAACTGCAGCTTCCAGGATCGCGCGCGCCTGCATCTCGGTGATTTCCGGATACGTGATACCGAGGCGGCAGCCGCGATGTCCCAGCATCGGGTTCAGTTCGTGCAGGTCATTGACGCGCTTCAGGAGCGTCTTCAGTTCCTTCAGCTTCGGTGACTTCGGCTTCGTCGCTTCGAGCACGGCGATCTGAACCATCAGGTCTTCACGGCTCGGCAGGAACTCGTGCAGCGGCGGATCCAAGGTGCGGATCGTGACCGGGAATCCGTCCATCGCGCGGAAGATACCGACGAAGTCGGCACGCTGCATCGGAAGCAGCTTCTTCAGCGCGGCGCGGCGATCTTTCTCGGTTGTCGCGAGAATCATGGCGCGCATGTGGTTGATACGGTCCTCGGCGAAGAACATGTGCTCGGTGCGGCACAGCCCGATGCCTTCCGCTCCGAACGCACGCGCTTGGATCGCATCACGCGGAATGTCAGCATTCGCGCGCACGCCGATGGTGCGGTACTTCTCCGACCAGTCAAACAGCTGCTTCAGCATCGGATCGTCAGGCGACGCCGGCAGCGTGTTCAGTTTGCCCTTGATCACGCGCCCAGTCGTGCCGTCGAGCGAAATCCAGTCGCCTTCCTTGAAGGTCTGGCCTTTCACCTTCATTTCTTTCGTCTTCTCATGGACGTCGATATCGCCGGCGCCGGCCACGCAGCACTTACCCATGCCGCGCGTTACAACCGCCGCGTGCGACGTCATGCCACCGCGCGACGTCAGAATGCCCGCCGCCACTTCCATTCCAGCAATGTCTTCCGGAGTGGTTTCAGCACGAACGAGAATCACGGGATTCCTTTTCGCCCCGTGTCCAGCTTTCTTCACCGCTTCTTCGGCCGAGAACACAATCTGTCCCACAGCCGCACCCGGAGACGCCGGAAGTCCAGTCGCGAGCACTTCGATCTTCTGGGATTTTTCGTCGAGGCGCGGAACCAGGAAGTCGTAAAGCTGGTTCGGCTCAACGCGCATGAAGCCTTCTTCCTTCGTGATAAGGCCTTCGTTCACCATGTCGATGGCGATCCTCACCGCGGCCAGTCCGGTACGCTTACCGTTGCGGGTCTGCAACATGTAGAGCTTGCCTTCTTGGATCGTGAACTCGAAGTCCTGCACGTCGCGGTAGTGCTTCTCGAGCCGCGTGGTGATTTCGCGGAGCTGGTTGTACGCTTCCGGATTTACGTTTTTCAGTTCGGAAATGTGTACCGGAGTGCGCACGCCGGAAACCACGTCTTCGCCCTGCGCGTTCATCAGGAACTCGCCATAGAACTCGTTCGCGCCGTTCGCTGGATTGCGTGTGAATCCGACGCCGGTGCCGCTGGTTTCGCCGAGGTTGCCGAACACCATCGCCTGAACGTTTACGGCCGTTCCAAGCATGTCGTCGATGTTGTTCATACGGCGATAGTGTTTCGCGCGGTCGTTGTTCCAGCTTCTGAAAACGGCGTCACGCGCCATCGCAAGCTGTTCGACCGCATCCTGCGGGAACTCTTTCTTCGTTGCCTTCTGCACGACCTTCTTGTACTCGGCGATAACTTCTTTTAGCGCCTTCGCGTCGAGGTCGGTGTCGAGCTTCGCCTTCTTCTGCTTCTTCTTCGCATCGAAAACTTCGTCAAACGCGTGCTTCGGAATCTCGAGCACCACGTTGCCGAACATCTGGATCAGTCGGCGATAGGAGTCATATGCGAAGCGCGGATTGTTCGACTTCGTGGCGAGCGCTTCAACCGACTTGTCGTTCAGGCCCAGGTTAAGGATCGTGTCCATCATGCCGGGCATCGAGAACTTGGCGCCGGAACGCACGCTGACCAGCAGCGGATTATCGTTCGCACCGAGTTTCTGGCCTTGCAGTTCTTCAAGCCTGCGGACCGCTTCCTTCATCTGCCGTTCAATTTCTTCCGAGGTCTTGCCCGTCTTCATGAACTCGCGGCACGCCTCGGTCTGGATGGTGAATCCGGGAGGCACCGGAAGTCCTGCGTTCGTCATCTCGGCCAGGCCCGCGCCCTTTCCGCCGAGGACATCCTTCATCTTGCCGTCGCCTTCGGCCTTACCGCCGCCGAAGAAATACACATACTTGGCTGTCGATTGCTGTGCAGTTGCCATTTTTTCAGTCTCAACTTCCGGAAATGTAGTTGCCATCTATCAGTCCTCTCTTATGAATGCCTCTCGAACTAAATACCCGTTAAAACAAAAGCGCGGACTTTTCATCCGCGCTCTACTTCCGTTCCGTCACGATCTCCGAAAAATCGGCGATCGTCGAAAAATCACCCAACAGGTCTCGCAATAGCGCCAATCGATTCGCGCGCACCTGCTGGTCGTCTACCATCACCATCACCTTATCGAAGAACAGGTCCACCGGCTGCCGAACCTTCGCGATCTCCTGCAACGCGCCGACGTAATCGCCCTTCTTCCCTGCGATCGCCGAGTTCGCATTCGCCATCACGGAAGCCAGCGCCTTCTCAGCATATTCAGTCGACACCGCCGGATCAAACGTCTCCGCTGGCGCAATCTTCTTCTCATTCGCCTGACGCAGGATGTTCTTGATCCGCTTGAACGCCGCGCCGATCGCCTGGAAATCTTCCGACCCACGAACCTGGGCCACTGCTTCGGCCCGCGCAATCGCGTCATTGATGTCGTCCGCCCCTGCCGCGAGTACCGCGTTCACCACGTCATAGGCAAACCCGCGCACCTCTCGGAGGTAGAACTCCAACCGCTCGCGGAAAAATCCTTCAATATCTGCCGTGTAGTTCTTCGACTTGAACTTCTTCTCGGCATCCGATCCAGCGTATTGCTCGCGTGCCACCCGGAACACATCACTGATACACAGGTTGAGCTTCTGCTCCGCGATGATCTTTACGATCCCGTTTGCCTGCCGACGCAGCGCAAACGGATCCTTCGACCCGCTCGGAATCAGTCCCAGCGCAAACATCCCAGCGATCGAGTCGGCTTTATCCGCAATCGATACCACGCCGCCTTCGACCGACCGCGGCACGGCATCGTCCATCGAACCCGGCTTGTACTGGTCGTAGATGACATCCGCAATCGCGTACCGAGTCGCTTCCGGCAGCGCCGGATCCAATTGCTGCACCCGCGCATAAAGCCCGCCGACGATGCCCTGCAACTCCGTGAACTCTTTCACCAACTCGGTCGTCAGGTCCGTCTTCGCCAGCAGTGCCGCCTTGTGAACCACGCCTTCCCGGACGAACTTCTGTTCGCGGCCGTCGTTCAACCATTCGCAAATTTGGCTCGCCAGCGCCTGTACCCGGCGTGTCTTGTCCGCGTAAGAGCCGAGGTCCTTCTGGAAAGTCACCGATTTCAGCCACTGCACGCGCTCGCGTAACGGATGCTTCTGATCCACTTCCCAGAAGAACCGCGCGTCATTGAAGCGCGCACGCAACACGCGCTCGTTGCCGTGCTGAATCAGTCCCTGCGGATCGCCGCTCGTATTCAGGACAGCCAGGAAGTGCGGCGCCAGTTTCCCGTTCGCGTCTTCGACAGCAAAATACTTCTGGTGGTCGCGCATGACCGTGACCAGCACTTCTTCCGGCAGCGCTAGAAATTCGGGATCGAAGTTTCCTAGAATGACCGACGGAAACTCCGTCAGGTTCACCACCGTCTCCAGCAGCTCTTTATCTTCGCGCCAGCGTGCGCCCGCGACCTTCCTCGTCGCTGCATCCAGTGCCTTGCGAATCCGATGCTCACGTTCCGCCGGACTCGCCACCACGTTCGCCGACAGCAAACCTTCCTGGTACGCCGCCGGTGACGCCAGCTTAACCGCGCCGCCACTCAGAATCCGATGCCCTTCCGACTCATTGCCCGCTGACGTTCCAAACAATTCCATCGGAACCGTTTGCCCATCGAGCATCGCCACAACCCAACGCACCGGACGCACGAACCGCTCCGACGTCTTCCCCGGACGCCAGTACATATTCTTCGCCCAGTACAGGCCGGCAATTTCTTTCGGCAGCGCTTCGCTCAATATCTCCGAGGCCGAACGCCCCTTCTTCACAACCTTCGCCGACAAATACTCGCCCTTCGGCGTTGTGACCTTCTCCACCTGCGATAGGTCCAGTCCAACCTTCTTCGCAAACGCATGCGCCGGAGGCATGGGCTGACCATCCTTAAACGCCACCTTCACCGCCGGACCCATCACCTGCTCTTCCGCATCCGGCTGCGATACCGCGATCCCACGCGCCAGCACCGCGATGCGACGCGGCGTCGAATACGGCTCCAGCGCCGGCGATCCCGACAGCCGTTCTCGCGTCAGCAGTTCGCCGACACGTTTTGCGAGTTCCTGCCGCGCGCCATCAATCATCCGCGCGGGAATCTCTTCGCAACCTATCTCTAGAAGGAAATCTGCCATCAGGGTATCTTTCCTATTTTCTTACGGACTGCGGTTTTTGGGGTGTGAGCAGGGTCACAATAACAATTGTTTATGGCGTCATAGCAGCCACGAATCAGGCCCCTGTCGCGACCTTTTCCGGCTCCTTTTCGGGCTCAGGCTGCGCCTCCTGCTGCGCCACCCAGGCCTTCGCCACACCTACGGCTAATTGCCTAATCCTCGCAATCACTCCCACGCGCTCGGTCACGGAAATCGCACCCCGCGCGTCCAGCAGGTTGAAAAGATGCGAGCACTTCAGGCACAGCTCATAGGCGCCAAGCAACGGGAACCGCTTCACATCGCCTTTTTTCTTCTGTGTCTCGGCAAACGTGGCAATCAGTTCCTTGCACTCTGTCTCGTACAGGTCCAGGTGCTTCCACAGGAAGTCCACGTTCGCCGACTCGAAGTTGTACACCGACATCTGCAACTCATCTGCGAGCCGCACATCGCCGTACGTAAATATCTTCGACGGATCCTGCGGATCGCGCGCCCACACGATGTCGTAAATCGAATCCACATCCTGCAGAAACGCCGTGATGCGCTCCAACCCGTACGTCAGCTCAGCCGAGATCGGATCCAGGTCCACACCACCGCACTGCTGGAAGTACGTGAATTGCGTGATCTCCAACCCGTCGAGCATCACCTGCCATCCGATGCCCCACGCGCCCAACGTCGGCGATTCCCAGTTGTCCTCTTCAAACTTGATGTCGTGCTCGCGCAGGTCAATCCCTATCGCCTCGAGCGACTTCAGGTAAAGCTCCTGCACGTCCTGCGGCGGCGGCTTCAAAATGACCTGTAACTGCGTGTGCTTATAAAGACGGTTCGGATTCTCGCCATATCGTCCGTCCGCCGGACGCCGCGACGGCTGCACATACGCCACCTTGTACGGCTGCGGTCCCAGCACGCGAAGGAATGTCTCCGGCGCCATCGTTCCCGCGCCAACTTCCAGATCGTACGGCTGCTGCATCACGCAGCCGCGCTCCGCCCAAAACTGCTGGAGCCGAAGGATGATTTCCTGATATGTAAGATTGCTTTTCGCCATTTGCTTTTAGCTGTTAGTTCTTAGTAATGAGTATTTGGTTGTGAACTTAAGGCATCGCCAAGAACCTACATCACTCGTATCGCTCTGCACGACCAAATACCAATAACTAAGAACTAATTACTGCCGTAGTTACTCGATTTTTTCCAAACTGTGCGCCGTAACCAACTTCTTATCCAGTTGCCGTTCCATGATCTGGATCAAAAACTTCCTCAAGTCCGCGCCCTTTCTCTTGGGCCAAACGTCGGAAGCCAGCACATCCACCGGAGCCCGAAACATCTCTGCTGCTAGCTTGCGCGATTCCCACGTCAACTCCGATGACGCCAACCGCTTATCATCCACGCACAGCAGTCCATCGACGAGCGCATGAAACCAGGCTTTCTCACCGTCGAGCGCCGCGCCGCACTGTACGCAAACGTGAAGCCCCGGCAGGAATCCCGTCAGCCGCGTCATCCAGAGGTCGAAATACGTGAGCGGCATCCAGATCGCACCGGCCCGCAGATTGCTCAGCACCGACGACGTCAAGCGGTAGACCGCATCATTCACTTCGCGGTCCGGCAAAAGCTCATCAACGACTTCCGCCACATGCGCCAGCGCCGCCGCTCTCGGATAATCCACCGCTCCGGCCAGCGGAGACTGCAACACATCGCACGAGTCGATCCGTGCCAGTTCGCGTTTCTCTCGATCGTCGTAGTAAACGCGAACCTGCGTCAACGGCTCTAAAGCGCCGCCAAAACGCTTCTTCGACTTCTTCGCTGACTTAGCGACGCCCTTCACCTTCCCTTCGGACCGCGTAAAAAAAGTAACCAGCAGGTCCGCTTCATGGAGCGGATAGGTTCGCAACACGATGGCCTCAGATTGCTTCTGGGGCATTCAGGAAAGTCGCCGCCTGTCAGACTAATTCACGATTCTAATTGACCCGGGACGGTGGTGGAAAGGAAGGAAAGTATGGGCCAAGGTCAAGTCAGCTTCTGGATTCTGCGCCAGCGCCCACGACGACAGCCTCGGTTTCCCTGTGGGTCACAACCAGCTCTCCTAACCAACTCAGAAACCTACCCCTACCTGCTATCCCCTAAAATGCAAAACGCGCAACCGACTAGCGGCTGCGCGTTGAACTCTTCTGGCTGGATTCTGAACTACGCCGTCGTCCGCCCGTAGTATTCCGCGTTCTTCTCCGAGTATTCCTTCCACTTCTCCGGAAGATCATCCAGCGCGAAGATCGCCGATACCGGGCACACCGGAACGCATGCGCCGCAATCGATGCACTCCACCGGATCGATGTACAGCATCTCAGCGTTCGCATACTTCTCGGAATCCTTCTTCGGATGGATGCAGTCCACCGGGCAGGCGTCCACGCACGCCGTGTCCTTGGTTCCAATGCACGGTTCTGCAATCACATATGCCATAAACTTTGTCCTCTCCCCTGTTTGCCTGATCTTGTAAGGCTGAATAGTGCGTAGGTAGTCAACCGCATATTCTAGCAAACAGCCTACTTACGTGCACCCGCCGAATGCCCTTTTGCCTGCCCGATATCACTGCAATACCACGCCCTGAAGGATAGACTTCGCCCGGCATTCAAGCGTAACCAGCACATTTCAAGGGGGATTTCATGGATACTCCCAACGCTTTCGTCGGCCGCAAGGACAAACCAACTCCCACCGAAGTTACCACCGCCCTTGGATCCAGTGCCGCCGCGTGGGAGGAACTCACCGCCTGGCTTGCCGAGCGCCACCACGTCGATATCCAGGAATGGAAGTCGTACTCTCCCAAATATGGCTGGAGTGCGCAATTAAAGCTGAAAAAGCGCACCATCCTGCACGTTTCGCCCTGCAGCGGCTGCTTCCGGGTAATGTTCATCCTCGGTGACCGTGCGGTCACCGCAGCTAAAAACAGTAAGCTGTCGAAAAAACTGGCTGAATTGCTCGCAAAAGCACCGAGATATCCCGAAGGAACTGGCATCCGGCTCGACGTGAAGTCAACCAAAGATCTGGCGCCAGTTCGGAAACTGGCCGAAATCAAACTTCAGAACTGAAACGAAGTGTCTTGCTATCCCTTAGCTGCTAACCACTATCTCTGCCGGCTCGTACTCCACGATATATCCGGCTACGGCGCTCGCCGCCACTGTCAACGGCGATGCCAGGTACATCTGCCCCGGCCCGCTCCGTCCGGGGAAATTCCGGTTCTGCGCCGAGATCACGATCTGGTCTGGTCTGGTAGAAACTCCCGGTCCCGCATTGATGCAAGCCCCGCAGCTTGGCTCGATAACCTTTGCCCCGGCCCGCTCGAATACATCGAGGTATCCACGACGAAGGCAGTACTCGCGTGTCTCCTGCGACCCAAACTGAATGTAGAATCGCACACCGTCGGCAACTCGCTTCCCCTGTCGCAACGCATCGGCAAGCACCGCCGCGTACATGTCCATGTCTTCGTTCTTGCCCGCCGTGCAGGTTCCGCCGTATGCAATCTCCACCGGGATCGGCGTATTTAAGTCGCGGACATACTTGCCATTCCCTGGATCGCCCGGCGTCGCCACCATCGGATAGATTTCGTCAGCATCGAGCTCGATCACCTGCGCGTACTGCGCATCGGCATCCGAATAAAGTCCAGCGATCAACTTCTCCGCCTCCGCGCGCTTCATGCCGCGCCGCTCCACCAGGAACTCCACCACCTTCTCATCCGGCGCGACAATACCCGTAAACCCGCCGATCTCCGCCGCCATGTTCGTCATCGTCGCGCGCTCATCCACGCTCAACTCTTCCACGGCTTCGCCCGCATACTCGACGACTTTCGCCAGCGCTTTTCCCGACCTCACGTAATCCAGTGCAAGAATCTTCAGGATGAAATCTTTAGCCGCAACGTTCGCTTTGCGTTTCCCCCGGATCACGATCTTCACCGACTCCGGCACCATCACCCTGATGTCCTTCGTAAACCACGCGTTGAACACGTCCGTCGTACCTATGCCGAAAGCCATGCAACCCATCGCGCCCACGTGGGGCGTGTGCGAGTCCGAGCCGACATTCACCTGCCCCGGCAGCGCGTAGGTCTCCAGCATCACCGAGTGGCAAATACCCTCCGAACCTTTGCGGTCCTTAAGCTCGCCATGCAGTTGAATGCCGCGTTCTTTCGCGAACGACTCCTGCTTCAGCTTCAATTGCGAAGCAAGATCCAGCAATCCCATCTTTCGCTTCTCTTCCGACATAACGTCATCCAGGAAAGTCAGATGGTCGCGGAAGAACTTAATCGTCGAAGGATCATTGACGGGAACATCCTTCCCGAGGAAGTGGTCGTAGAAGATCGACGCCATCGGCGTCACATACTCGTGCGAGAAGCGCAGGTCCGTCCGGGCGAATCCCGTATCGCCGGGCTTTACCGCCGCCACACCAACGATGCCATCCGCGTTCACCATGTGCCGGGCAAATATCTTCTCCGCCAGCGTCATGGGGCGAGGCTTTGTCTCGATCTTCGGCAGCGACACCTTGCCCTGCATCCTCGCGATATTGAACTGGAACAAGCCTCCGTGCTCGATCACCTGCCGCGTGATCTCATCCTCGCCCTTCGTGAATGCCGACAATGGCATCTCTTCGCCATTTCGAATTCTGTCGATCACACTGAAGTCCGTGGAAGTCAGCACGCCCAGATTCTGGCAATTCTGCTTGTAGATACGCTCGATGTTTTCGGCGATGACCAGTTGAATGCCCGCCTTCGACTCCGCGTAAGGCGACTGCTCGCGGCTCGACCCCTTCCCTCTTCGCTTGCCGCTCACGCATGCCACGAATCCGCCGCGCTTCACGTCGCCGCGCTTGACCGGCGTTTCGCTTCCGCACTTCAGCCCAACGTAGGGGAACTCGCCGAGCGTCTCGTCGAAGTAGAAACACACGTGTGCCGGAGTGATTTCGTCCGTGGAAATGTCGTCGCGCAGTTTGGGATTATTGGCCGGGTTCTTCGTGTCCCACGGCATGTCCCATCCGGCGAGTTGCTTCTTGATGAGTTCCGGATCTTCCGTCAGAAACAGAATGCGTCCTTGCAGTTTGACAGTCGGCGGACGCTTTTCGATCTTGCGATTCTTAAGCGATTCAATCACGCAGTTTCCTTGTGCTTGGTACTACAAAACTGGGGTTCCCATCAAATTAAGATGCAAGCCGAAGCATTGGCAATTCGGCACGCCATTCGGCGTTGTATCACGCATGTTTATTGGCAGGTATTGCAGGTCCCTCTTGATCCAGCGGGCCAGTCGCTAACCGCTAGCCCCTAACGGCTATCCCCTGCTCTTAGCGTACTCCACCGCGCTGGCCAGTTCTGGCAGGTCCCGGCCTTCGAACACCTGGCGCATCACGTCCATCATGGCCTCATGGACAAGCCCATTGGTCGCCAGCGTCTCGCGCGAATCGATCTCCCAGGTACTGCCGTCAAACTTCGTCACCTTGCCGCCGGCCTCTTGCACCAGCAGCACTCCTGCTGCCGTGTCCCACGGATTCAGGTTGAACTCCCAAAACGCGTCGAGCCTGCCCGAAGCGACATTCGCCAGATCCAATGCAGCCGAGCCTGCGCGACGCACGCCATGCGTCCGCAACGTGATCACCTGGTAGAAGTAGATATTCGGATTCTTATGCCGCTTGTGGCTCGGGAAACCTGTTCCCGTCAGGCACTCCTTCAGGTTGTCGACCTTCGACACCTGCACTCGCTCGCCATTAAGGTGCGTACCACTTCCCTTTTCGGCCGAGAACATTTCGTCACGCGTCGGATCGTAAACCACCCCGGCGATGCGCTCGCCCTTGAACTCCAATCCAAGCGAAACACAGAACACCGGGAAGCCATGCGCAAAGTTCGTCGTCCCGTCCAGCGGATCGATATACCACCGATAGTCGCTGCCCGTATTTGTCCGCGTTCCTTCTTCGCCGTAGAGATCGTGGCCCGGAAATTCCTTCCGGATACGATCCGTAATCATCTTCTCCGCCGCGCGATCAGCTTCCGTTACAAGGTCAGCATCACCTTTATAGGTGAAGCCGATGCGCTGCTTGAATTTCTCGTAAAGCATCGCGCCCGCCTCGCGGGCCATTGCTTCCATCGAACTTACAAACTTAGTTTCGCCCATACGTACGAATGCCACGGTCGAATCACGTGCAGATTCTTCCGTGGCTCTTTCCTTATTTCTTTCGTGCGGAGCTTTCTTCCGCGATATACATGATTTCGTGTTTAAAGATGAACAGATTCGGCTCGCCTTCGCGCGTCAAACGGATCATGTTCTTGTCGTAGTACTCCACCCATCCACGCACGGTTTCGCCGCCCATCAACTTGATGGTGACGGTCTTCTGCTTTTCACCAAGCTGCTTAAGATAAAGAGCCTCTTCGAAAGTGTCCTCTGGCGGCGGAGACTTGGGCTTCTTTGAGTTGTTAGTTGGACCACGGAACGCCATATCGGAACATTTTAACCGATACTCGTCAGAAACTGTCTTTTACCGTGTAGTAGCCGGTACGGTGGCGTGCCACGGCAGGCCCGTTCGGGACATCGGCATCCACGTCGATCTTGATCTTGCGGAACGGCGAGGTCGTCGGCCGCTTCGTCGGGTAATACGCCAGCAGATACTGGGTACGTAGCTCCTCGGACACCTGTTGGAACACCTTGTCCAGTTCGCCGATTCCCTGTGCGTAGAAGAACTTGCCGCCCGTGTCGTGGGACATCTGGATCAGCGCATGCTCTCCGCCAAGGTCGCGGCCGGCGTCCGACTGGATCGGCTGGATGATCAAGCTGTAAACAATGGCTTCCGATTCCTGCGCCGCCCGCAAAGCCTCCAGGTATTTGACGCTGCTTATGGTGTCGCCGCCGTCGGTAATCACCACCATCACTTTTCTTCCCTGGCGGCTGGAGAGTTTTCCGGCGCCAAGATAGATGGCATCGTAAAGCGCGGTCGCGGAACCCGGATGCACCTTTGCCAGTCCGTCATCAACCTTCTTCATGTTGGAAGTAAAGCCGGTGAGCTGATCCACATGCTCGCTGAACTGGAAGAGCGAAACCGCATCCTGCGGACGGATGAGTGCCTTCACGAACCGCCGCGCCGATTCAACCTCGAGCTTCAGGTCTTTCTTCACCGACAGGCTGACATCCATCGCGAGAATGATCGACAGCGGCAATTCCGATTCCTTACTGAAAACAGCGATATTCTGCGGAAGGCCGTCTTCGTAAATCTTGAAATTGTCCTTAGTCAAACCGCCGATCGGCGCTCCGGTCTGATCCAGCACGGTCGCGAAAACGTTGACCAATTTCACGTCCACCGTGAAGGTCGGCAGCTTTTCTTCCTGCTGGTCTTGCTGAGGCTCCCCCTGCTGCGCGACCGCCATCAACGCCAGCAGCAACCAAACCAG
Source organism: Terriglobales bacterium (assembly GCA_035561515.1). Classification (NCBI taxonomy): domain Bacteria; kingdom Pseudomonadati; phylum Acidobacteriota; class Terriglobia; order Terriglobales; species Terriglobales bacterium. The sequence goes on from DATMXP010000024.1 coordinate 278,943, forward strand.
CAGCAGTCGAAAATGCGAGGACGGTCTCACTGTCGGTCGCCCTTTGCGGGATTGAAGAAGGTTTCGGGAAACGGCTCGCCGTCGGTCCAAACAACTCCGTCTTCGAAGAACTCTTTCTTCCAGATCGGCACCGTCCGCTTCAAGTTGTCGATGAGGAACCGGCTGGCGTCGAACGCGGCTCCGCGGTGCGCCGAGGTCACCACAATCAGGACGCTGATGTCGCCGATCTGCAGCTCGCCGAGACGGTGCACAATGCGCGCCTGGTCGATGCCAAACTTCTGCCGCGCGTCGCTGACGAGTTGGTCCATCTGCTTGATCGCCATCTGCTCGTAGGCGTGATACTCCAGGTACGAGGTTTTGCGCCCTCGGGTGTTGTTGCGGACAATCCCCTCGAAGACAACCACGGCACCATCTTCGTCGCGCTTCAGGGGCGCGACAACCGAAGCGGTGTCGATCCGATCCCTTACGATTTCGCACGATTCCCCAGCCGTTACTGCGCCGCCGCTCACCGGAGGCAGCAGGGCGACCTCGTCCCGGTCGCGGAGTTGAACGTCGCGAGTGGCGTATTCCTGGTTCACGGAGATGGCCAGCGAAGGTATTAACGCGGAAACGGCAGGTTTGTCGCGGGTGACTGATTTCAGCAGGTCAGAAATCGCCGCGCCTTCAGGCAAGGTCATGGTTTCCGACGACTTGCCCATGGCGTCGCGTAGCGATCCAAAGAAAAGAACTTTTACCTGCATGGCATCAAGGATAACAGGCAGGTAAACGCGATCAGGTGGTTTTCAGCAGCTTGCGGGTACGCCGAAGAAGCTGGCGGTTCTGCCGCTTCAGCGACTCGGCCTCGCGCGTCAGTTCCAGGGATCTGACGGACCGCAGCTTTAAAAGGCAGCGCAGGAATACCGTCTTCTGCAATTCATTGCGGCATTTGTTCAGCAGGATTTCACGATGGCTCATGTACAACCCCAACATCTATTACGGCTAATGTAGCGGCTGTTAACCAAGTTTCCATCGGGTGGAAGCACTAGAGAGACATAAGGATGGGACGGAATCAGCTACTCAGGTTGCTTACGCATTACCCCGTCCTATTTCTGGCCGGTGCGGCGGTCGCGCCCCGGAAGGTCGACGCTGGCCGGGCGCTTCTTGGGGACTCGAACCAGATGCTGCGCAACAACTTCATGGCAGGCGTCGCAAAGCACGATTTCGCAGATCGGACAGTATTCCCCCTCGTCTCCGCACGGGACGCTGGACTCGCCCGTGGGATCGTACCCAAGAGACTTCGAAGCCTCGCAGCGCATTCAACTTTGGATGCAGGAGAGAGCAAAGTCGACACGACGAGCCGCACAGCGGCGAAATTCATTAGCCCACCACGTAAGTGGTGGGAAGGCTGGAATGTCCGAGTCCGCTTCAGCGGACGACACCGGTTTTTGCAACAGCGAGGTTTGTGGCCCGATAAATCGGGAACGCACGAGGGAACGGACAGCATGGGCTGAAGTTTTGTAGAAGACCACAAATAAATGGCGATAAATCTCCCTTCCACTACTAACCGCTACGGACACCACATCCCGCACGCTTCGGTTCCACCTGGAATAGATACTGGGTGAAAACCCCTGTTGCCGACAGTTATCTTCATCCCGAACTGTAAAGCGTGTGATATATAGCCACGTATGAATGTCTGGCCTAAGGGCGCATGGTTCGGCCTCACGCAACGGCGATTGCGAGTAGCGATTTGGATAATCGCAAGCGTCGTCTCATTAACATTTGTTTTCTGCGTAACAACCATCATCGCAAATAGACTCGTTGCGCGGGACGCTCAGGCCATGCTTTCGGACATTGAAAAACTCAAAGTAGGGGTTTCCCCTTCAGCCAACATCCAGAGCCTGGCTGCTAAGTATTCTCGGTATCGAGCGCAGGGCGATTGCGGAGAAGGTACGTGCGCAGTGTTTCATTTTTACAATCCGTGGCTAATACGAATCGGTTTAGCGCGAACCACCTTTTTGATAGTCGTGATTTCGGGCAAGGAAAGGCTCTCTTTCGTGGAATTGGTGATGGCAAATAATCGTGGCCATTCAGCAACGGTTCAATGGATGGTGAGCAATCCTCAAGGCTCGTATGAAGTAGGCAGCAAAGTCCCTGTGGGTGTGGCGCGACCGATGCTAATGCTGGACGTCAGATTCACGCCCGAGGCAACGGCGGATCAAAAGAAGGCCGCGTTGAGTTTCAACACTGAGTGCCTCAGAAGCATAAAAGGCTGTGAATTTGCTGACGAAATGCTTCCCCAGGTTGTGCAGTTCCAAACGGCGTCATCCAGATAGGTGGCGGGAAAATCCTGTTCCCCCTGTTAATCCCACGTTGGGCGTCACCCTTCCATCCATTTCGGTTCCAAATTGGGATACTTGTGGAAACACCTGATTACAACAGTTATGTGAAAACTGTGGAACTCCAGCGTGGTTCACAGTACATTTCACGCGCTAGAGTGGCGGGAATGAAAGCCTTCAAATACCTCATCCATTTGCTGTTCGCGACGATTGTCCCGATGTTTTTGACGGTCGCGGCGATTTTTGTTTCTGCCACTGTTACGGACCTGTTGGGCAAGTTCGTCAGCGGCAGTTCTTATCAGCGGCTAGGGTCGACTCCTCCCTTCATTATTCAGACCGCCATCGCCCTCGTGTTGGGCCTGCTTCTCATCAATCGAATTGGAGAGCGCAAAGCTGCAAGATGGGTTTGGGTCATTCCTGCTGCCTGGATGATTGTTGGTATCGTGACTTGGAGCCGAATCGTTAGTCTGCCAAACATCTCGGTATGGCAATGGTTCTTCACCGGCGACTGGTGGGATCTCCCCGCATCACCGTTGCGTTCTCGTTGGGTTATAGACCAGTTCACTCACACTGCACCGCTGTTCACTGCCACTGCGTACACAGTCGGAGGTCTCTTGCGGCCAGAAAAGCTGTCGAAGAACGGGGCGAGCGACTGGGTGTCGCACAATAGATGTCGCAAAATCCCCTTATCACTCATAACCTTCCCTGCTACAAGGAGGCGGATATTGCAGAACAGTAAGAACGAACCGAGATTAGTGAACCCCGTCGCACGGGGCGTCTGGCGCGAAGTGTACAACGGGCGATGGGCTGATCTCCGCCGCGTCCAGAAGGCTGAATTTGTGATTGAGGTTGTGTTCGGCCTGGTTCTCTGCGGCTGGTTGCTCTACTTTGGATTTGTGGGCAGCGTTACCGGAACCTTGCTTGTTTGGGGTGCCGTGCTGATCGTCCTGCTATCGTTCTTCTTCGTACTGACGCGATTCATACGCTGATGAGAGTCCGCCTCAATCCCGGAACAATCAAGAAATTCGGACGCACAGCGTGGCGTTACCAGCGTACATATCAAATACCCGCCGGGAAGAACGTCGCTCGGTTCGCTTCTGCCATCATTCAAGCATTGGAGGAAGCCCGTGATGCGAATCTTACGGTTGATAACCTGGTGTTTGAGCCAGAGCACTTAAAAACTTTGATTGGCTCGAACGAGATGCACCTTGAGCATGATGTGACGATCGAGGTTGAGGGCCGCGATGCACTCATTCAGGTGCTCGAAGCGGCTATGAAGGACATCGGTGATTTCCTCTTTGTTCCGAGGCCGAAGCGATTCGTTCTCTATGCAGATCGGAACCAGCGAGCAACATTCTTTTCCCAGAGTGCTGCTAGTCTGAACAAAATGTCAGAATTTCTCTCGAACGAAGGATTTCAGGAACTACCGGTTCGACGGCGAGCACAGCATCCTGAAGCCGTGGAGCGTAGATGATAGTTCGCCATATCCCACTCTTTAGGGATAGAGGGCGAAAAATCTCCATATCACTCACAATCCAGATACGGAGCAAAGTCAATAAAGCGATAGCTAGCGCGAAATCCCCTTAGCTCTCACCATTTTCGCGATTCGGACCGTCGCGTGGGGCGGAATCCTTCTACCTAATATGCGTCCAAGGCTCGCTCTTATAATTTTCGGACATTCTTCGCTTGTGGCCCCTTCTGTCCTTGCTCAGTTTCAAACTCCACCCTGTCGCCTTCAGCCAGCGATCGGAATCCGCTACTGGTGATCGCAGTTTGATGAACGAAGACGTCCTTGCCTCCATCGTCAGGCGTGATAAAACCGAAACCTTTACCGTCATTGAACCACTTAACTGTTCCTTGCATATCCGCTCCCAAAAACCGGGTGTCTAATTTACACCCACCCGGTATTAGGTAGTTGAAAATCCCCCACCCCCTCCCCATCTACTTGCGACGCGATGCTCCCCTGGAGATCCGCTCAACGCGACGCTGCTTTCACGCTCGCTCGCTTCGGCTCGTCTGCGATGTAAACGGCTGTTGTAGATTTCGACGCTATTAACGCCCCGATCTCCGCCCCAATTCCTGCACATCCGCCAACTAAACCTGCGCTATCTCCGGGACGCCAGTTTTCGGTGTTGCGCATTGCTACGGCCCAACCAGCTCCTGCACCCGCCCCGGCAGCCAAGCCGATCAGCGCATTGCGCTTACGTTTCGTGCGGACCACCGATACCCTGCGCACCTGCTCTTTTTGAATCGTAACCTCTTTACCTTTCACCTCGAGTGTGAGATCGGCCTGCGAAACCCGAACGAAATTGCCGGAAGTGCTTTTCAGCGATCGCTCAACCACTTCGATCTTGGCGCCGCCATGGATTTGCTCAAGGTCCTCCCAGCGCGACGTCTGGGCTTGCACAGGAAGTATCGACAATAGTGCGACGATCCAGATCAGATGTTTTCGCATATGCCCTCGCCCGACTCGGCCGTCTTCAACGGTCAGACTCGCACCGCAGTTAATAGCTCTGTAGCGCTAAGCCGTCGCGCTTTTCGACCGCACGCAGCGGATCGCAGGCGGCGCCCATATCCCCGAGGTCACGGAAGTGCGCGGCGCGTAGAGGCGCATGGTAACGCCCAGCACTCCGCTTGCCGGGGACGGCAACCAATTGGACTCCCTTTCTGGGCCGGGATTTTGGTGCTGGATGAAAAGGTCAAGCGATCCGTCCGCGTTGTACTTCAGCGAATCGCGGTCTCCTATGGCGAACCGGTTGATCGGATTCGGCACCTGATACCCTTCCTCGTCATACATCGTCACCGACCAGAACGCCTCAACCGGCGGCAATTCCTGCTTATCGAAGTGCAGGATGTAATTGTTCTCTCCCCGCATTGTTTCGCCGTCTGCGTCACTGATGTTCAGCGGATAAACTGCGTCTTCCGGTTGGTTCGCCCCTAATCCAATCAGGGCAACGATCGCGCGCTTGAGATAGAAGTTGCCGTAAACGCCCATCGAGTCGGTGTTTACCTGCCATCCGTTGACCGCCTTCGTCAAACTCGGGAACTTCGCATGCATTTCCTGCAAAGCGTCAGTGGTAGTTTTGCCAAGCGACTGCTGCACTGCGGGGCTCAGGCTCTCCCACGCGAAGCTCTTTCCTGGCACGATACCAATGCGGGCCAGGCGCGCTATGGTGGACCAATCGGTGACATGGGGCGGATGCAGCTTCATCAACTCCGCGGCATAGGTGAAGTAATCCTTTGCCGCCATGTCGCTCAACTGCTTCATTGGGTCCGTCTTCATGTCCACGCTGGCGTCGGCTTCATACGTCACCGGCTCCGGCTCCTTGCCCCAACGTGAAAGCGGAGTCACCGCATAACCATCCTGAATCTTGTTTACAAACGCGTAGTCGGCGGGGCCATTCGTCTGGGTCCTCCCGACGATCCAGAAGTAGGAGGTGGGACATTGAATCAGTTTCACACCTTCCGGCAACTGACCCTTCCAGCCCGGTGGCACTACGGCGTAATGTTGGACAGCCGTGCCGCTGGTTCGTTTACCCGGTACTGCAAACACGTCGGTCCACATATCGAGCATCGGCAACATGTAATACCGACCTTGGGTATCCTGTGCCGAGACAATCATTGGCTCCTTGGTCAGATCGACCCACGCAATGGAGTACAGTGTGTCGAAGTTCGGCCGCACCACCTCCCGCATATCCGCCGCCGGATATGCCCTCATGTGCCAAAACTTGTTCATCGGCCCCATGCCCGGCTTCACTCCCGGCGGAACATTGGTCATGACTCGCCGCGTGATGTCCATTAACACCAGCGGATAGAAGTAGATGTAAGCCTCAATCCCAAGCTGATAAGCCTCATCGGCATTTGTTGTGAGCAACGTGTTTTTCATGGCGCCACATCCCTGTTTTGTTGTGATGGATTTGTCCGTCAGAGCGTACGGGTGGCAGTTGCACAATAAAACTGTCAGTTCTACTAGGCGAGTCGGGGCGATTGTGGCGATAAATCCCCAAGGAATCTATACGGCGCTTCTGAGTTGGTGAAACTCCAAACTCCTTCTTTCTCGTGTGCAATTGTTTTCATTCGCCGGCGCGAGCAGTGAAACGGTGGCCGCAAAACAGCGCTTCTTTTGGCGGCCCCATCCGCCATCTTCCCGAAACGGGACTAGCGTATCCCCGCTCCAACACCTCCATATGACTTACCCGACCCGGCCCCACATCGGGGGACTCCAGTTTTTCTTGGCCAACACACTTCAGCGGCACGTCACTTGCCCCAACTACCTCGGATACCCCTTTCATTTTCATTGTGAGTTTCCGCAGAAGCGGCTTCATTCTGCGGATTTCACCGCGTCTGTTCAGGAGCCGGCTTATCCGAACTCATCGCGGACTCCTCGATGATCGAATAGAGCACCACCATCCTCTGGGCCCATAGGACGAACCAATCGGGCAACTCACTTCTGGAGGATTGCTATGTCATCAGCAAAGCGTTTTCTGGCCATCTCCCTCACCTTCATGTTCGCTCTCTTTATGTTTTCCATCTGCGCTCCCCGCACAGTGCAGGCCATCGCCGCTGCGCTCGTGCAGGTCGTCAACACGCCCTCCAACCCTGTACCTGTGCAGCCAGTTCCCGCAAAACAGGCGGTGCGCATGAGTTGCCATGTCGAAGTACCCAGCGGCGCATACTTCGAAGACTGCACTGCAATCGACAACGTCAGCTCTAACACCTTCGTTGTCCCAACCGGAAAGCGATTCGTTGCTGATTTCGTCGGCGCCAATGGCAGCAGCACTCCCACCCAGGGTGCCCTTGAGGTCTGGGTTGTGACGAACAATCTGGAGTACCTTTCTTTCGCGGTAACTCCACTCTCAATCAGCGGATCCCCAATTTTTACGTTGTCTGAACGCACCACTTTTTACGCGGATCCGGGTACCTCCATCACCATGTACCTGCAAACCAACAGCAGCTCAGGCGGAACATACGGAAACATCATCCTGGAGGGGCACCTCGAAGACATTCAATAGCTTCGCGGCCTTGCCCGTCTAAACAGGTTTCAGACGCCACTGCGCGGCCTCGGCCATTGGGCTCCAGCTTTTCCTGTTAGGAGATCCCTATGTCATCCGCGCGGCATTCCATAGACCGACTCGTAAGAGTCGGGTCGAAAAGTGGAATAAACCTCCGAGTCCCGCAGGGACGACATTCGTTTCCGTGGGAAGGCAAACGTGCCATCGTCCGAGTCCGCTTCCACCGTCGCTATACTACCCACATGACGATCAAGAGATTGGATCACGTCAGCGTTGTCGTCGACGACCTTGCCGCCGCCATCGATTTCTTCACCGCGCTCGGCATGACGATCGAAGGCCAGATGTCCATCGAAGGCCCGTGGGTGGACCGCGTGAACGCCATCGACGGTGTCCAGGTCGAGATCGCTATGATGCGGACCCCGGATGGCCACGGCAAGCTTGAGCTGACGAAGTTTCGCAATCCCAAACTCATCGCCATCGAACCGGCCATGGCACCACCGAACGCGCTCGGCCTCCGCAGCGTCATGTTCACCGTCGAAAGCGTGGACGACACCGTCGCTCGCCTGCGCCCCCACGGCGGCGAACTCATCGGCGAGATCGTCCAGTACAAGGGCCTGTACCGGCTCTGCTACATGCGAGGCCCTGCCGGCATCATCGTTTCCCTCGCCGAAGAACTCTTCAAGAAGCCGCTTTGATACGCCGCGACTTCAGTCGCGCCGACCGATACAACTAAAAGCTGGAATCGGCTCAACTAGTTATTGTGGCTTTTCTGCGGGCTTCGGGTGCTCCGTAGCTAACGTTATCCCATGATGAGCAAGCGACGCAGCGCGCCACAATCTTGCTCTGTGCCTTCCCCTTGGAGGCTAAAGGACCTCTGGATATGATCATGGATGAATTTCCACATTTCGAGCAGACTAGTACGCTCTGGCTGTTCTGAAGTTCCAACCAAACGAACTTGGTCGCAAATGTTCTCGTCATCATTAGCTCCTCAATTTCACAGGATTGTACCAGTCGCAGAACTAAACTCGGAACGTATTAGCCGGCAGGTGACGGAGGCTCTTCCAAAGCGATTCTTTCTAACCGCAACCTGCGGCCGCTGTGACTTTTCGGCGACTTTTAGTCTTTGCTTGATATTTTAGAAACTGCTCGGCGATGGTACGACCGACCTTCGTTTCATCTTCCACCTGCTTTCGAGCCCAAACGCCAAACTTCAGAATCCACTGGAACTCTTCAGCCGAGTAAAACCACCGACATCCATTGCACAGTCCATGAGCCGGGAGATAGTTGTCGATCGCATGAATACCTCCCGCGGCGTGGGCAAGGACATGGTCTGCGGCGAACTTTCTGTCACTTATCTGTCCGCCACACAGATGGCATCTTCCAGCGGTCTTCTCGAGAATAGTGGCTCGTTCGGCAGGCTTCAGGCGTAGCCGCCGCGACGGAGAAGGAAGTTGTTTTCGTTCTTCGTGGAGAAACTTCAAACGCTTCACTAACTCTTCAGGAGAACCGGGCAAACTGAGTGTGCTCATCCGCTGCGTCGCTCCAAGTGGTGGCTGCGATTCTACCGCGTTGATGTTTCTGAATACAGGACACTTGGCGGTTCGAACGCTGGTGGTGAACCCACGTTATCGCTGTGCGCAAACATGGGGTACCTGCCCTTTCCCGTTTTTGACCACACGATGTTCCATTTTCGAAACACAGTAACGATTTCGTTCTATTTGAGACCTCCATGTGTTAGCCTTCGCCCGTCTCCCTCCCCGAGAACTCCGAGAATTCCCTTGGAGCTGAACCATGCTGCTTAGAAATGTTCCGATGATCGGGGTGCTGGCATCCTCGCTTTTTCTGTTCCTGACGCCTGCAAGTGCATCGCCTGTCAATTAGCAACTCTTATTAACAGTAACGTCGACAGACGGGCTTCCCACTATTTGTCCCAATCCCTGGGGCTTTCACGATTTCCCCTGTGATGTTCCGAACGGCACACAATACCGGGCCACTTTTACCGTAGAGGACTCCCTCTTCTTGATGAATGGGACAGCATTACACGGCTTGATGACTAACTTCTATTTGCAGATTGGTACCAGAGTGTATGACCAAAATCATCCTAACGATGACTTCATCGGTTTCAGAGGATGGCTCCCCGAAGAGCCCCGCTGTGTTGCCTGTATCGGCGGTGTTTCTCCCAGCATTACCGTGGAGGGAGGAGAGGTAACGGACTTAATTGGAGGAGTTTACGGGGTCGGTGACGGCACTGGAGTGGACTTTTTCGGAAATAATCTTTACGTCGGGTGGAGTGGTGGCAGTACTCACATCTATATGACCGGCGCGATCTCAAGAGTCCCGGAACCTTCCACTCTTTACGTACTCGGAATCGGGTTATCGACAGCTCTCAGCTTATCGAGGAGAATGCAGAAGCGCTAAGTACAATTTTGCCGCTCGAGTGCTGCGTCGCCGCGCGGGTGCCCCAGGTTCGCGCGAAGCGCTAACCTGGGAACCACCACCGTCCACACCCGTTAGGTATAGGTGGCGGTAATCCCCTCCACTAGTAACCGCTACGGACTGCACATCCCGACCCTCCCGGTTACTTTTGGGATACATAGTGAATCGTTTGTTTTCGACAGCTATCTTGCTGAACCGTTGAGAAGGTGTCACGCTGATCGAAGATTGGAATGAGCAGACCGACCTTAAAAAGGTTAGTAGTTGTTTCGGCGGTGATTGCCGTAACCGTTGGTTATCTATGGTCGCAGCAAAGTCGCAAGATTCCGCCGTACATCGTCATCGTGTTTCCGGCAGCACAGCACGCTTTGTGGATTTCTGGTGAGACTCGCACCGAGTCGGTAAAGGTAACGCAAGGCAAACCGATTCTGTCTTCGAACGGACAAAGCGGAAGGAGAATCACTGTTAATGGAACTGGCACACTTCGCTACAAAGGTCACGAGATCGTGGTTCGTGAAGCTGATGTGCTAGTGGACGGATTCTTATTGCTAAAGAACAGCCGCAACTGGGTTCTCCTACCAGATGGCCGATTGGAGCAGGGATTCATCCGAACTTTCGATTAAGTCGCCAATTAATTGCGGAAAATCCCCTTTATCGCCAATAAACTTCGACTCTGTCAGTTAGAAGAAAGCTCCGCCGAACCCAAATAGGTCGCGAGAAATCCCATACCAACCACCTATCTTCCCTAGTGACTCACAAATTCAAAGGGATCACCCCAACCAAGGGATCGGATTTTGTCACCCTCGCCGTCGAACCCAACCGAGAAGACCTTACCGCTATCTCTATCATTATGAAGCTTAACAACGTATTTCCAGACACACCCTCGCTCTGTCTTCATCGCCCAGTCGGGCTCGGGCATTACCTTTTTGAGTCGATCAACCGTCACGCCCAATTCAAGTTGTCTGCGGCCTTTGTTTATGGCATTTGAGCGTTCAGTAGATGCACGGTACGGCAGTGTGTGTTCCCGCGACCATTCCCAGTAAGACTGAATCTGTTTGCAGCCTACGTTTACGTCGGGAAAATCGAGGGCAGTACAGGGCATGGCAACAGAGAACAAGACCAATACGCTCAGACTGTTTCGAAGCATATGAGAGCAATGTACCACTTGATAGTGGTCTGGTGCCCCAGGTTCGCGCGAAGCGCTAACCTGGGAACCACCACCGTCCACACCCTCAGGGTTTGCTTTTGATTTCCAGTCGTTCGAGTCCCCAACCGCGCCGCTGGCACCGCACCGTCAACATCTAGCCACCATCCCCTATCCGCTATCCCCTGGCCCCTGGTGGTTAATCCAAACTTCAAACTTCCATAGAAGTGACAAAATTTGTTGTCAAGGGGGTCACGCGCCCTCCAAGAACCTAAGTCTCTGAAAACACACCAAATAAATTTTCGATTTTGTTGGCATGTTACCCCCGTCCAAATTGCTACTCTTGAATCAGGATAGAAATTCAAAGGCGATCGCCTCAGCGGTCGCCTTTCTGCTTTGTGAGCGCCGGAGGCGCGTAACGCATTTTCAGCCCAGCGCGAAGCGTTGGGTCAGAGGAGGAAAACACCAATAAGCGCCGGAGGTGCGGCACTTCCCGCCGCTAACTCGTTTGTTTTGTTATATGCAACTTGTAAATCCTTTGTTTTCTTATACGGAATTTCCATATAACAAAACAAAGGACTTATAAGTCCATTGTTTTCATATATGTAGAC